>JANOTW010000527.1:0-14179 GCA_031416575.1 Ferruginibacter sp. | reverse complement strand
TTATCTGTATGGTGGTGGTTTCACCACCCCCCACGGCGGGCTTCCCCTGGCTGGTGTTCCACCAGACAGCGACAATTTGGGATGCACCCTATTTAAAGGGCCTGCTTTTTTGTTCTGCCCCTTAGGAAGTTAGAGGGGCCTGCTCTTTAATCTGTTAAGTAATTTGAATATTTATAGGTTGGCATATTTCTTCCTTCGTATTGAATTGGTGATGCTCACAATTTCATCATCTTTCTTTTTAACTGATGGTTTCATTTTCTTTAACTGCGATTCAAACGCTTTCATTTCAGCAAGGGCATCAGTAGTAAATAATTGTAACCGCAGCAACTGCTTTTTTTCTATGGATGGTTTTTTTATCGCAGATAGTATAGTCTTTAAAAAAGATGCCTGAGTTTTTATTTTGGTTGTTGACTGCATAAGTTTTGCGTTGCATTATAAATATACATTTTTTATAAGTGCTTGCAATTTCCTTACCATCCCGCCTTTGTTTGTCTCCTACTCTTTCAATTAGCATAATTCAACTACCACGTGAGCCGTGGTTTGGTGTTCCCGAATCGGAACAAATAAGTACAAACTACCTATGCGATATCATTTGGGTATCTATTGATTTATCAGGCAGGTATCCTTACTAAATTAAAACATCTGTATGGCGAAGGCTTTGGCTATTGGTCAGGAAACACAACAGCGGCTCAACCGATAGACTCGCTTTCACCATTTTGAAACTGCAACACCGACTTGGGCAAAGCTCCCCAATGATATGCCGTATAAGAGTGCCCATATAAGCCGCGGCTGATGTTTCGCTAATTATACCGGTGCACCGGAGGAAAAGATCCCCAATGGTATTCAGTACACGAGGGCGATGCAAGAATGTTGCTATTGAATACAAATGTCCGGACAAAAAATAATGGATTTTTGAAATGGGATTTTTGAAAAAAAATCAGGGTGTTTTTACAAACGATCAACGCAATATTATAAGCATTGATTGATTTACAGGAAAGATTCATTACAGGATGATATTGATGAACCAATTTTTTTATTCGCTAACAAAAGTTTGCAGGCCTTCCGCAATTAGCCTGTCGTTGCTTAACCTTGGAACTTTATTTTGCCCACCCAGCTTACCAATGCTCTTCATGTAATCTATAAAGCCATTCTTTTTGACAATTGAAATATGGAGTTGCTGTAAAATATTGCCCCTAATTAAATCATCATAATAAACATTCTTTGATCGTAAATTATCATCCACTTTTTTTGCAAATGCAACCGGACCGGCGGGTATATTTTCAAACTCAATGAACCACTCATGAAAACTTTTGCCCCCATCCTTTGCAATCATTGGCGCTACGGTAAATTCCGTGATATGAATATTTTCTTCATTAGCGGCTTTCATTAACGCGGCTTCTACTTCTTCCCCAATTACATGCTCGCCAAATGCGGAAATAAAATGTTTGGTTCTGCCGGTAACGATGATGCGATATGGATTGGTAGAAATAAACTTAATGGTATCCCCGATATTATAACCCCACAAACCCGCATTGTTATTGACGATAACCGCGTAATTTTCACCTACCCTGACATCCTGTAAAGTTAATCTTGCCTGAACCTCATTAAATATTTCCCCGGCAGGCACAAATTCAAAAAATATTCCGCTATTGGTATTTAACAACAACCCCTCCGCTGCCTGCGAATCCTGGAATGCAAAGAATCCTTCGCTTGCCGGAAACACTTCTATGCAGTCCACCTTTCGCCCGATGCTTTCAAGCAATTTAGCTTTATAGGGTTCAAAGTTTACCCCTCCCTGTACCATCACACTAAAATCGGGAAATAATTCGCCGATTTTTTTCCCGCTTTTTTCAGTCAGCCTGTCAAAATACATTTGCATCCATGGTGGTATGCCACTTATAAGGGTCATATTCTGGTGAAGGGTTTCCGCTACGATTTTGTCTAATTTATCTTCCCACTCTTCTATACAATTCGTTTCATATGAAGGTAGTTGATTGGCACGCAAATATCTCGGCACATGATGGTTCACAATCCCGCTTAATCTTCCGGTAGGTATTCCCCCTACTCTTTCAAGTGTAGGTGAACCACTTAAAAAAATGAGTTTACCGGCGGCGAATTTGGTGTTGCCCGTTTCGGCCATATAGCACAACAAGGCATTGCGGGCGGTATTGATGTGATTGCCGATGGAATCTTTGCTGATGGGGATATATTTTACACCACTTGTGGTGCCACTTGTTTTGGCAAAGTAGATTGGCTGCCCTTTCCAAAGTACATTGTGTTTGCCTTGTTTTATCTTTTCAATATACGGTTTAAATTCTTCGTAATCCCTGATGGGCACCTGCTTTACAAAATCTTCGTGGGCCTTGATGTTTTCAAATCCATGCTCTTTTCCGAACTCGGTTTTAGCCCCGACTTTTATCAGGTAATTGAAAATGGATTGCTGGTCTTCTACAGCCGTTTCCATTCCTTTTTTTATTTGCTTGTGTATATATGCCGCAAAAGGTTTCGCAAAAAAAGATTTTATTTTCATCGCCTGTTAGGGAAATTTTATTATCGTTATTAATTTTAAAATCAAGGCCTTGTTATTATTTCATGGTAAAATTAGATTGTTTTCTATTATAAATCATTGAGATTTACGGGTCTTTGCAATTACAATTCCAATCTTTATCCAAATCAATTACAGTAACTACTACCAGGTCATCCTGCTTTGGTGCAAACACGATCCTTACGTTTTGTTTATCGTGCGTTATTCCTTCCAAAGGATAGGTTTTACCATGATTGTTTTCCTCAATCTTTTTATAATTCAATTGCCCGTTTTGTAATATTTCCAACACTTCACTTTCATCAATATGCCTGCAATCCATGCGGCAACGGGCATGCCTGCTATAAATTATTTTGTGTGCTTTCCTGTTAAACCCTTCTTTGGTAATAACAGGTATGGTAATATCTGTGGAAGGGCTATGGGAGAAACTTCCCCGCTGATTTTTTTTTACATGATAAAGCAACAAAGCTGCTGCAAGCAAAACAATAAAGGGGAGATATCTTTTTGTCATAGTCTTATTAGGATGCTAAAGTAATTGAAAAGATGCTTTTATAATGCATTATTCAAAAAGGGGTGCATTCCAAATTGTCGGTACCCATTCGTTGGTTGTGGCAGTGAAGGCATCTTAGCCCCTAAATAGCGGGATAGACCGTCAACTTATACTGCACAAGGGATAAAAACGTGAGGAAAAATTTTTGTCCGGGCAGTGAAGCAATGTGGATCATCGTTGCATCGCCCTCTTGTACTTAATACCATTGGGCAACTTTAATTACGTTTTAAATTAATTCGGGAGCGTATTTTATTTGGTTATTGTATTAAATAAATATCACTAATTTACCCCTTGCGCAGTATAATAATTTCAAACAGTTTATTTCAGGGCCCAAGGCCGGTAGATATTGTAGCAACGGATTTTAATCCGTTGATTTTGGATATCAGATTAAATTGAGGGCCGTAGGCCAGGGCCATATAAGAATTTAGCTATAAAATGAATCGTGCCTGCGGCACTCCAATAAATATCATTTTGCAACAACGGATTAAAACCCGTTGCTACAAAATAAATCCGGGCCTGCGGCTCTACAAAAAAGATTAAGTTGACGGTCTAACTTGCTATTTGGGGAGTATGGTGAGTACACTGGCCACGGCGGTCTGCCCTGGCTTTTGTCTCCACTATCCAGCGGAAATTTGGAATGCACCCTCAAAAAGGGGCGCCCATGGCAGTAAATTTTAGAGGAGGCAGCTTATCTTTGCAGCAATGAGTAAAACAGTCGCATTACATACATTGGGTTGTAAATTAAATTTTTCCGAGACTTCCACTATCGGAAGGCTTCTGGAGAATGATGGATTTATCAAAAAAAATTTTGATGAAGTAGCGGATGTTTACGTTATCAATACCTGCTCGGTTACGGATAATGCTGATAAAGAGTGCAGGATGCTGGTAAGGCGCATACAACGTAAAGCGCCGGAAGCGATGGTAGTAATTACAGGATGTTACGCTCAGTTGAAACCAGCGGAGATCGCAGCCATTCCGGGTGTGAACCTTGTACTGGGCGCTGCCGAAAAATTCAACATCATTGAACACCTGAAAGAAATCACCAGGGGTGATAGCGCTAAGATCTGTAGCTGCGATATTGAAAATGTGAATGTGTTTACTGCATCACACTCTATCAACGACAGGACAAGGGTATTTTTAAAAGTGCAGGATGGCTGTGATTATAATTGCTCCTTTTGTACCATACCTATGGCAAGAGGTAAAAGCAGGAGTGGCACTATTGAAAATGTAATTGCCAATGTAAAAGCGATAGCCGGGCAAGGAGCAAAAGAAGTAGTATTAACAGGTATTAATTTGGGGGATTTTAGCCCACCCATCCCCGCTGGCCAGCGGGGGGATTTAGCGAAAGTGCCTGATAAAGAAAATTTCCTTACACTAATACAGGAGTTGGATAAAGTGGAAGGCATAGGACGTTTTAGAATTTCCTCCATTGAACCAAACTTACTTTCCAATGACATCATAGAATTTGTAAGCAACTGTAAAAAATTCATGCCGCATTTTCATATTCCTTTGCAAAGCGGAAGCAATAAAATACTAGGCCTGATGCGAAGGCGTTATAAAAAGGAATTATATATGGAAAAAGTGGCTTTGATAAAAACGATGATGC
Source organism: Ferruginibacter sp. (assembly GCA_031416575.1). Lineage (GTDB taxonomy): Bacteria > Bacteroidota > Bacteroidia > Chitinophagales > Chitinophagaceae > Ferruginibacter. Next base: position 9,481 of record JANOTW010000527.1, on the reverse strand, counting down.
CGCATTGCTGCATAGGCGTGGATGTGATTGTTGGTTTCCCAGGTGAAACGGATGAAGATTTTAAAGAAACTTTCGATTTTTTGCATAGCCTTGATATTTCTTACCTGCATGTATTTACCTATTCTGAAAGGGGCAATACGCTTGCCGCAACTATGAAACCGGTAATAGCTATACCTGTTAGAAACGAGCGAAACAAAATGTTGCGTAATTTGAGTTATCAAAAAATGCAATATTTCTCGGCCCAACACGTTGGTGAAACAAGAAAGGTATTATTTGAAATGCACAACAAAAATGGCATGATGGAAGGTTATACGGATAATTATATTAAAATAACCACCCCTTTTAAAAAGGAATGGGAAAATAATATTGTATCATGGAAAATATAAACGAAGAACAATTCAGCAAATTCCAGGTTACCATTCATTTTGACATGGACGATGGGTTTATGAGTTTAGTTCCTGAGCACAGGACTTATATTGACGGCCTGATTGATAAAGGAACCATTGATTATTATTCAGTAAGTATGGAAACCCATCGCTGCTGGATGATTGTGAATGCTACCACTAAAAAAGAGGTGGAGGATTACCTGCTTCAAACACCTTTACACAAATACTGGACGATTGAGATAGATGAACTATTTGTTTACGATTCTCAGACTTATCGGTTGCCTGCATTGCAATTGAACTAAACGGAAAAAATGTTACTTGACATTCCAGTCGGTTAGTCATAAGCTGTCAATTTCCAATATTCATATTATCCTTTTTTGCACCAGTCTCTTTTCTGCAAGGCTTTAGCGGGGAATAAAAAAGGCATTCCCGGGAAGGACGCCTTTTAACGTGTTATGTTGCCCGTCCAATACAAATTTCGAACTTATTTATTATGGATTTGAAGCGGCTGGCAGGTATTATGGCTTAAAAAACAATACCTGGCAAGGCTGCTTTTTGTTTTTGTGATATTGACAATTTTTAGTGTTGTAAAAGGGAAATGAAGCGTATGAAAAAGCTAATAAGCGCTGAGGCCAAACAGATTGATCTTGTGGATTATCTGGGTGTACTGTCACATTACCCCCAAAAAGTCAATAATAAAGACTACTGGTATCAATCACCTTTGCGTATGGAAAAAACACCCGGATTATTCATTGCATATACCTTCAAAAATAAATTTCATTCCACCCAATTCTATTATCCATTTATGGGAAGAAGATTACAGACCGATGCGTAATAGTATGATTTATGGAGGGGCAAAAGATTTTAAAGAACTGATTAAGCGATTGAATGAATTAATTGAACGGTTTAGAAATAGTAAGGTGTGGGTTTGAGCTTTCAATTTTGTCGCGGCATTAAAAAATAAAATATTTTATCTTCACTATCTTTTACTTAAAATTCCTGAACTATACATGAATGCCCTCATCGTTGACGATAACAAAATTGCCAGGATCACCATGAAGCAACTGGCAAGCCAGGTAAAGGATATTACCGTTGCAGGAGAATGCGCTAATGCAATGGATGCATATGGTTTTTTGCAGGAGCAATCGGTTGACCTGATTTTATTAGACATTGAAATGCCTGGAATGACCGGATTGGAACTGACCAAAAACCTGGGTAATAAAGGACCAGTTATAATTTTTACAACTTCTAAAAAAGAATACGCAGTCGAAGCCTTTGAACTAAATGTTGCTGATTACATCGTAAAACCCGTAACTCCTGCCCGCTTTATACAAGCCATGGATAAAGCAAGGGAGATATTAAGCAGTAATACTGAAGAGGTTGAAATGAGTGGGGATGAATTTATATTCATTAGGGATTCCAACATTGTCAAAAGGCTTAAACTGGATGATATTTTATTTGCAGAGGCGATGGGGGATTTTGTAAAACTATACACATCTCAAAGATTCTTTGCTATTCATAATACTTTAAAATCAGTAGAAGAGAGATTGCCTTCTTCAAAATTCTTACGAATCCACCGATCATTTATAGTTGCCATTAATAAAATAGATACTATACAAGATGGTGCGATAATAATAAATGATAAACCCTTACCTGTAGCAGATGCCTACCGGGCTGCTTTAAACAAACGGATGAACATCTTATGATTTTTTTACTGTTCCTGCATTTAAGTTCCTGAATTTTTTCTTCACTTTTTCTGCAATAACCCTTTGTGGTATTTCCTTCCATCTTGCTATAAAAGTATTCACCGACCATAAATGCCTGTTTACCGATTGCTGTTACCTGCGGTTTAAGGCAAGAATTATTTTTGTGTATCAAATTCAAAATAGTGATTGACAAATATTTTCATAAGCAGTTAGTTTTGGTAAACGGCCTTGGTTTCTACCAGGGCCTCTTTTAAAGAAATGAAAATCATTTATACCATATTGTTTTTTGCTGATACTTTACTATTGATTGTATTGGCATATTTGTTCCTGAAATTACTGGATATCGGGATGAGTGGGTTTACTTTTACTTTAATGCTTTGTGCAATAATTTGCTGCATTATATTACTTATTTATTTTCTACTGCACTACGTTAAACTCCCAGGCCAAACGCATTAAAAACCAATTTCTGACAAAAGAAGCATGTTCTTAATCCCGAAGGGATGCAATTATTATAGAAATGAATCATTCTTGATTTTTTAAAACCCCGAAGGGGTGGTATTTCACCCCGCCGCAGCGGGTTTTACAGGCTTTATGTTCGTTCTGTTTCTATAATCATGTCAGCCTTTCAGCCTTTTAAATTTTAATGCGTCTGCCCTGGTTAATCTCCCATCTTCAAATAGTACCAAATAATTTTGAACTAAATTAGCGGTAATACTTTGACAATGACTGGAAAAAAAATCATCTATTACATACTGGCTGCTTTTATTGTGGGTAACCTTTTGTTAATTTATATCCAGTATAATTCCGCAAAAAATACTAATAACCTTATACAGGGAAATGAAAAAGTATTGAAGGAATTCAGCGTTAGTAGTAATCTGAAAGAACTGGAGAAAGATATAATTGCGATTGAAAGCAACATAAGAGGTACAATTACAACTAATGACTCTTCTTATATTGAAGGATTAGAAACAAAAATTACAGCAGTTGAAAATAGCTTGCGGCAGTTACAAAAAATATCGGATGATGATAATTCTGTTAAATATATTGACGGGTTAGACAAATTAGTACATGAAAAATTGCTGTTCAGCAGGCAAATTTTAGATTCTTTTCATGTTGCAGGTAAGAGTGCCGCGGAAAATCTTATTGAAACCCAATTAGGTATAAGGCTAACCGATTCCATTACGAATATTACTCTATTAATAGATAGCTCCAGGCAAAAGTTACTTACCAAAGTAACCAGGTTGATAGATGAAAGTGGAAAAAAAGCCCAGCAATTTGGTACAGTATTAATTGCATTGGTACTTATCAGCGGCCTGGGCTTATTCTGGTACATTATAAATACCCTGCGTAAACAAAATCAATTGATACAAGAATTAAATATTTCGGAAAAAAAAGTAAGGGCGGCTGCACAGGTAAAAGAAAATTTTATGGCTAATATGAGTCATGAAATTCGTACACCCATGAATGCCATTTTGGGGTTTACCAATTTATTGCAAAGAAAAAATTTTGACGGCGAATCAAAAGAATACATACAAACCATTCAGAAATCCGGCGAAAATTTACTTGCCATTATAAATGATGTGCTTGATTTATCAAAGATTGAAGCAGGTATGATGAGGATTGAATCTGCTCCTTTTAGCATCCGTGGTTTAGTACATTCAATTGAAATAATGTTTACAGTGAAGGCAGATGAAAAACAATTGCGGATTTCTTCGTTTGTTGATGAATCGCTACCTGATACATTGGAAGGCGATGCTACCCGGCTTACACAAATTTTAGTAAACCTCATTGGCAATGCGTTAAAATTTACCGGTAAAGGAAGCATTGAAATTAAAATTACCAATGAAGGTTTGAAAGATAATGAAATTAAAACGGGTATCACTGTGAGTGATACTGGTATTGGTATAGAAAAAGAAAAAATGAAAACTATATTTGAACGTTTTCAGCAGGCGGAAGATTCCGTTACCAGGAAGTATGGCGGAACCGGGCTTGGCCTTTCCATTGTTAATGACCTTGTGTTGCTTCAAAACGGAAGTGTAGCGGTAGAAAGTGAACCGGGTATTGGATCTACTTTCAGGATAATCATTCCTTATAAAATTGCTACTGAACAAAACAATACAACAGCGGCATTGAAAAACGTTGCGGCAATTCAATTTGCTTTGAATAATATTTGTATCCTTGTAGTAGAAGATAATAAAATCAATCAAAGCCTTATTCATCATTTATTTCATAACTGGCAATTAAAGTTTGATATGGTTAACAATGGCAGGGAAGCTATTGATATTCTCCTGACAAAAAATTATAACCTCATTCTGATGGATATTCAAATGCCTGAAATGGATGGCTACACAGCTACGCAGGAAATTAGAAACAAATTAAAACTGGAAACTCCCATTATTGCCATGACTGCGCATGCCCTTGCCGGAGAAAGGGAAAAATGCCTCAGCTATGGCATGAATGAATATATCTCAAAGCCCATACGGGAAGAACAGTTGCATAAATTGATTACCCAATTCACCCATATAAAAGCGCCTGATGTTTTACAGGAAAAACAAATAGGGGATGCTGGAGCTGGCCAGTATAAATACATCAACCTGCAATACATGAAGGAAGTAAGTAATGGAAATACAGAATATGAAAAAACAGTAACGGGGCAATTTATTGAAGCCATACCAGATGATTTGCTGGCACTTGAAAGTGCATGGCGACACCATGCTATTAATGAGCTAAAACAACTGGCGCACAATATGAAAACTACGGTTTCCGTTATGGGGTTAAATGAGGTATTACAACCTTATTTAGATGCCATAGAATATGAAAACCTGAATGAAGAAGTTTTCAGGAATAAATTTTTATCAGTAAAATCTATTTGTGACGCATCTGTAGAAGAAGCGAAACAATTTTGTAGCACACTTTAATTATTCTCTCCAAATTAGCGATAGCTTTTGCCTTTTTGCCGATTAGTTTTTTAGTTCAAAATACGGGTATTGTAATTTCGGGTTTAAAATTATTCGAAATCTATTTTTAACCAAACAAAGGTTATTTATTTAAAGGTATTATGAAAATTAATAAATCCATTCGGCATTTCTTGCAAACATTTTTTCATCCCCGTGTTTTTATTTTTATACTTGCAGGTACGCTGATTATTTTCCTTACTTTTTTCACATCAAATAATGCGCTTGAAATTGCTATCTCCTGAATTGCATCGGTTTTTATTGGCATTGGTGTAAATAACCTTTCTTCTTTCGAAACACACTTAAAAGACGAACGAAAAATACAATCAAAAATTGGCCATACTCTAAAAGTGATGGAAATAACCAAATCACGAATTACCAGGCTTTTTAATGAAATGAATGCCGAAAATTGTTCCCAAGTGAAAGATGAACTTGCCGAACTGGAACAGTTTATAAACCTGGGTATTCAGCTAATAAAAGAAGATAGTTCATTGGATTAAGCCGGCATTCCTGCATTATTACTACTATTAAACTTTTATTGCATCACACACATTTACAGTAGTGATCCTATTCAGCAGCTTAACGATTATCCTATCTCAACGACTGCTTTTGCCCCTCCAGCGACTGGCAGAATAAAAGAGCCTTTAATGGTAGTAGGTTTACATCAGCAAATAAATAATGCTGAAAAAGTTAAAAAGATTTCTCAACAAATTAAAAATTAAAAAATTAAAAAATTAATCGTCGCAGCCATTGCCCTGGTAGGGTTTAGCGCTGCCGGTTTTGCACAAGCGGTTCCTGCAAAAAAAAACGAAGCTTCCAAAATGCAAGTAGTAAAAAATGTGACAGCCAAAAAAGATGAGGCTAAAGTAGTAGCTATTACTAAAGCTACAAAACCGGCACCTGTAGTTATTACAAAAACGTCGGTAGTAAAAACAGAAGCAAAAGCGCCTGTTGCAAAAACGGCTCCAGCGGTAACTAAGCAGGTTGCAGTTACAAAAACAAATGCAGCGGCGCCACTTATCAAAAAAGACGGCACACCTGATAAGCGTGATAAACCAAATCAGGGTGTTGCATCTGGTTCATTGAAAAAAGATGGTACAGCCGATATGCGGTACAAGGCAAACAAAAAACACACCTGAATTTTGCAAGTCATAAACTCAATTAAAGCCTCGTACCTATTGGTCGGGGCTTGGTTTTAACTTTGTATTACTTCCTGAAAATAAAACTAAAATAATGGCTGCTGTTTTTCGCAATACAATTAAATCCTTTTCTCCCAAAGCATACTGGAAGGAAATTTTAGCTGTACTTATGTTACTACTGGCAGTTGTATTTTTTCGCAGCGAAAGAAAAGAATTACATGCTATTATTCCACATATTCGTGAGGCTGATTCATTTTGGTTATTAGTAGGGTTTCTTCTTACCATATTTTACTTTTTTTTGCAGGCTGGTATGTACAGGAAAAGTTTTGCAGCCATTGGCCTTTCTTTGCAATGGGGCAATGCGGTTTTATTATTCCTTAAAAGAAATTTCATCAGTGTTTTTTTGCCGGCTGGCGGTGTAAGTGCTTTAGCCTATTCCCCTTCTCAAATCCGCAAAACAGGATTTTCCAAAATGCAGGTTCATCAGGCAAGTGGTTTGTTTGGGTTTGCAGGTTTGTTAACTGTATTTATTGCGGGGTTACCGGTTATAATTTTTACTTTTTTTACCAGTAGTCAATTTAATAATTCATGGATAGGGTTACTGGTTATACTGATAATAATTACAGTTCTTTATGTAATAGTACGCTCTATTAAACAAAAAGGGGTGTTATACCAATGGATTGACAAAAAATTTCCATCAGTTACACCAACATTAAATGAATTATTTGCTGCTAATGTAAACAAAAAGGAATTTTCCGGGGCAGTTGCATATTCAATTGTAGTGGAGCTTTCCGGAATGCTGCATATTTTTATTGCCATGCTGGCATTGGGCTTACCGGCTTCATTTGGCGCAGCAGCATCTGCGTATATTATCGCCGTGCTGATGATGGTAGTTTCGCCTTTTTTACGTGGCCTTGGCGCTGTTGAATTAGCGATGGTGTTTGTACTGGAAAAATTCGGGTATTCTTCTTTGCATGCATTATCAATCACGGTACTCTACCGTGTTTTTGAATTTTGGTTGCCACTATTATCAGGTTTAATTGCTTTTGCGTGGAAGGGAAGAAAAATATTCTTTCGTCTGGCTCCTGCATTACTCACTTTTACATTAGGCATTGTAAATATTATTTCAGTAGTTACACCACCCAGTCACAATCGTTTACATGTACTCAGGGAGTATATACCTTTACTTGTTATTCATGCTTCTAATTTATTAGTTTTATTTATCGGGTTATCATTACTCGTAACATCGGCCTTCCTGTTTCGCGGGCTGCGAAATGCCTGGATAATTGCAATAATATTCTCTGTTGCTTCTTTAATCGGGCATTTAACAAAAGCCATTGATTTTGAAGAAGCCTTTGTTGCAGCCACTACATTGATTGTTTTAATTACAACAGCCAAACAATACCGTATCCGAAGCAGTAATAAATGGATGCAGGCTGGTGTAACAACCGCAATACTCAGTTTTACCGCAGTGCTTCTCTTTGGTTTTATCAGTTTTTATTTTATTGATGTAAAACATTTCGGTATTGACTTCACATGGCAGCAGTCGTTGTTGCATACATTCAAAAGTTTTTTACTGGTAGAAGACACAACACTTAATCCTATTACAAGATTTGGGCATGAGTTTGTGTGGCTGATTAGAAGTTTGGGATTTCTTACCTGGGGATTTTTATTATTTACCCTTATAAAGCCCAATTTGATAAAACATGCAATGACCGAAAACTACAAGGAGAAAGCCACATTTTTGTTGAGCCAGTTTGGTAATTCACCCACCGATTATTTTAAGCTGTCTAAAGATAAACTGTATTTTTTTTCCGATATACATGAAGCGTTTATTGCTTACCGCATTGCCCGTGGTTTTGCTATTGTGCTGGAAGAACCCGTTTGTGCAGGGGAATATAAAGCAGAAGTGATCGCGGAGTTTGATAAACATTGCCGCAAGATGGGTTTGAAACCGGCTTTTTACCGGGTGGATGAAAACAGCATTCCCTGGTTTAACCACCTGAGAAAGCAAAAGCTCATCATTGGCCAGGAAGCTATTCTGGAGATAAACAATTTCACGCTTGAAGGAAAAGATAAAAAATCATTACGAAACGGATTGAACAGCCTGCATAACAAAGGATATGCTGTTCAAATCCATTCAGCTCCCCATGATGAAGTTTTCCTTTCTCAATTAAAAAAGGTTTCGGATGAATGGATGGAAAGTTTTCAAAAAGAAGAACTTATTTTTTCGCAAGGCATGTTTGATGAAAAAGAATTGCGGCAGCAGGATATGATAACACTGACCGGTGCAACAGGAAGTATAAAAGCTTTTCTCAACGTTATTCCTGACTATGCGGAAGATGAATGTACTTACGACCTTATCCGCAAAACCAGCGACGCACCCGGCGCTGCAATGGATGCACTGATTATTAAACTGATTGAATACGCCAAAGACAGAAAACAATTGTACCTGAATTTGGGTATGGTTCCCATGACAGGTATTATACAACCGGATAATACAGCCGAACAAATTATTAAATTGGCGGCTGAAAAAATTAAACGCTTTCAGCATTATAAAGGCCTCAGGGAGTTTAAAGAAAAGTACGCCACACTTTGGGAAAACAAATACTTGGTGTATGATAATGATTTTGACCTTTTGCAATTGCCTTTGGCATTAAACACAGTAATGAAACCATGAAGAACATTTTCTTATCCGTCCTGTATGCCTTACTTTCTTTTATAGCATCTGCTCAGGCAAATAATCTTCCTGTTAAGGAATGGGGCTCAGCTTCACAAACGGCATTTATACTTTACATTAGTGGTGATGGGGGCTTTAACAACTTTTCAACTGAGTTGTGTACTGCAATTAATAAAGCAGGCTACAACATTACCGCCATAAATGCTAAATCCTATTTCTGGGATAAAAAAACACCTGAGCAAACTGCAAAGGATATTACCGCTTATATAGGCAAACTATTTCAAAACAGGAAGAACCAGCAATTGGTACTGGCCGGATATTCCTTTGGTGCGGATGTTATGCCTTTTATAGTAAATAAATTACCTGATTCAATAAAAATGAAATTAGTCAGCATTGTTTTATTATCGCCTTCCACCTCTACGGATTTTGAAGTGCACTGGTCGGATATATTTGGTGGTAGCAAGAAAAGAAACATGGATGTAGTGGCTGAAATAAATAAAATGAATACGCTAAAAACAACCACTATTTTCGGAAGCGATGAAGGTGATTTTCCGGTAAAAGATATAAAGCTGAAAAATTACGGAAATGAAAATTTACCCGGCGGGCATCATTTTGA
>JANOTW010000526.1:0-2553 GCA_031416575.1 Ferruginibacter sp. | reverse complement strand
ATAAAGAATTTAGAGACAGTGGAAAATATAAAAACCCTTGGAATGTTATCACGTCCCTACGGGTCTTAGGGACCGTGTATTTTAATTGTCTACCGATATTATGTCCCTACGGGACGCAGGAATTTGATGTGTCGAACATATAACGCAATTAAAGTTCCCCAATGGTATTCAGTACAAGAGGGCGATGCAACGATGAACCACATAGTTTCTTAGCCCGGACAAAAAGTATGGTTGTATAGAAGGGCGATGCAATGATGTTGAGAATTGAAATATAGTTTGGACAAAAAACTGTATTGCGAAATCCCGATTTTTTCGGGCCTGCCCCCGCATAGCGGGAGCAGGCCATGAAATTCTTCAGCCCGGACAACAAAAATTTGCGCAAATTAAATTTTACAGGACTACTTTATAATTTATCAATTACCAGCTTTCTTGTATCGTTATTAACCGCTGTAATGAACACATGTAAAGTATCATCGGGGAAAATACCCGGCGCCTTTTCCGGCCATTCCACCAAACAGGGATTACCCGAAAATAAGCAATCTTCCACACCACTTCTGATAGCCTCTTCATCATCTTTTAAACGATATAAGTCCATATGGTAAATTGTTTCCCCTTCAATGGTTTTATATTGGTTAATAATAGAAAATGTCGGGCTTGAAATATTATCGTGTACACCCATTGCTTCGCATAATGCATGTATAAAGGTGGTCTTGCCAGCTCCCATTTCGCCATGTATGGCAAATACTTTATACCCGGCTGTTATTGCCAGTATTTTTTGGGCAGCTTCCCCTATTTCTTCCAGTTTAAAAATTACCTCCATGTTGCAAAGATATTTTCCTTCATTAGTAATTGGTTAAAGGAGGTAAAGAATAATTTTGCATCATGGAAAAAGTAGAATGGAAAGTAGAAGGGATGACCTGCACGAATTGCGCTTTAACGATCAATCAGTATCTTAAAAAAGAAGGCTTAAGCGATATTAAAGTTAATTTTATTGGGAGCGAGGTAAGCTTTGACCTGAATGGAAATAAATCGAAGGAAGCATTGGCCAAAGGCATTGAAGACTTGGGCTATCATGTAGTAAACGAACAGCAAATACAAGGCGGCAAACAAAAACATGCTTTTTTTTCCAACCATCTCCAACGGTTCGGCTTCTGCCTTCCCTTTACCTTGGTATTAATGCTTCACATGCTTCCCTGGCACATTCATTTTTTAATGAACCCCTGGATTCAACTGGCTATTTGCGTACCTGTTTATATAGTTGGCATGGGTTACTTTGGTGTAAGTGCGGTTAAAAGCCTGCGCCGGGGCATACCTAACATGAATGTATTAATTGCCTTGGGCGCTACCGCCGCTTTCATTTACAGTTTAATTGGCACAATCGGGAACTTAGGTATGGATTATGTATTTTATGAAACCACCGCCACCATCATCACCCTGGTTTTTTTGGGCGAATGGATAGAACATAAATCCGTAGCAGCTACCCAAAAAGAACTCAACAAGCTGGCCCGCAGCCAAAAACTGATGGCCAATATGATCGCATTTGACGATGAACATAAAGAAATGATTTTTCCTGTTGAAAACACCCAGCTCCATGTAGGCGACCTGGTATTGATAAAAACCGGGGAGCAGGTACCCATGGATTGTAAAATTCTTTGGGGCGGTGCGCATGTAAATGAGGCATTGCTTACCGGCGAAAGCGTACCCGTATTCAAACATAAAAAAGATGCATTGATCGGGGGAAGCCTTATAACTGATGGAACGGTGAAGGCACAGGTTACCGCTATCGGTAAAGATACCGTGCTAAGCAATATTTTAAATTTGGTGAAACAGGCACAGGGTGAAAAACCACCGGTGCAGCAATTGGCGGATAGGATCAGCGCCGTTTTTGTACCTGCTGTAATCAGTATTGCCGCCCTTACTTTTTTGTTGAATTATTTTGCATTCAATATTGCCGCCACCAGTTCATTGATGCGAAGTATCGCGGTATTGGTGATTAGTTGCCCTTGTGCCATGGGCCTTGCAACGCCCGCCGCCATTGCGGTTGGCTTAGGAAGGGCTGCCAGGAATGGCATCCTGTTCCGCAATGCGAAAAGCCTTGAATTATTTAAAAATATCAGGACCGTAGTTTTTGATAAAACAGGAACCTTAACGATGGGGCAGTTTACAATTTCGGGTTTTGAAAGTATCAATATTGATAAAGCCGAATTTAAACGCATTGTTTTTTCATTGGAAAAATATTCCAATCATCCCATAGCAAAGGCGATAGGAACGGAATGGAAAATAAATAATGCAATACACTGGAAAAAAATTGAAGAGATAAAGGGTATTGGAATGAAAGCGGAAGACGCTGATGGAAATATCTATCAGTTGGGTTCTCATAAAATAGCGGCGGCGCTTACAACGGATGCTACCCATACCGCCTACCTGCTAAAAAATGGGTTGCTGATGGGATGGGTTAATATGGAAGACGGTATTAGGGAAGAGGCGAAAGAAGTGATCAGGTACCTGCATTCAAAAAACATAGATACAATTTTATTAAGTGGCGATTCCTTT
>JANOTW010000525.1:0-2663 GCA_031416575.1 Ferruginibacter sp. | reverse complement strand
CAATTGGATGCTTTAGAGAATTAGAATAACAAGAATTTGAGAAAATGCTAAGGTAAATTCTCATTTTTGCTTAATTTTATTTGGTTAAATTACAGAGTTGATCTATTAAGCACTTAGAACCAAAATGTTATGACAAAACTGACCAAATATAATAGCTATAGGAGTTTAAAATTAAGCAGCAAGCCAAGTGCAACGACAGAGGCTAAAACCTTTGTGCAATTACCGGAGTTGGAAGAATTTTTAAATCAATTGCAACAAAAATTAATGAAAAGTCGCAAAATTAAAAATGACAAATTATAGTGGATAAAAGTATAACGGAAAGTATTCTTAAGGTTTGCACTACTCTCAACAAACATAGCATTGAATATTTAATTGTTGGCGGTACTGCCGTGGCATTGCATGGATATTTTCGTTGGTCGTATAATCAGGCTGGTGCACTTGCTGAAAAATATGATCTTGATATCTGGTACAATCCGACTTATAATAATTATTTTAAACTTCTTGACGCCCTAGAAGAATTAGGACAAGATGTTTCAGAATTTAGGGAGGAGCAAACTCCAGATCCAAAGAGTTCGTTCTTTAAATTCGAAATGGAAAGATTTACACTTGACTTCTTACCTAAATTAAAAGGGTTATCGAAGTTTAGATTGTCGTTTGATAGAAAAGAAGTTGTAAACTTCAACGGAACAGATATTTTAGTTATCAGCTTTGATGACTTAATTAGAGATAAAGAGACAGATGCAAGACCGAAAGATTTAATAGACATCAAGCAGTTGTTGGCAAAAAGAAAATACAAGTGAAGTAAGAAAATTACTACCGCTAACATTAAGCCAGGTAGAAGAAATGCCCCCGTTAGAAAAGAGCTAACGGGGGCATTTTTGCTACCTGCCTGTCCCGGTTTACGGGAGTGTTAAGCGCACAAGGACACCAACAGGCTGTAGCTATAGGTGCAAGAGTAGCCCTGTCTTTTTTGGAGATACAGTATTCACGCAGGGTGTGGCCGCCATTTGCTGCCTTATTTTAAGTGTTGTCATATAATTTCCCTTACCCATCGTTTACAGGCGCTTTTTTGTTTGTCAGTAAATTCATCCTCACCTACCACAGCAGTTATTTTTTACGGCGATGCCATTGCCTTTGGATTATTACTTGCCTTGCCGGGTGTGACAGGCCCGTAGGTTTTGCACAGCACACCCCGATAATAAGTGGCTAACAATTCCATTGTGCCCGTCTTGCATTTGGGACATTTATAGTTATCGGGAAACCTCTTTGTAGCAATTATTATGAACGGGAAGTTTAACCAGTTCATAAACTGCGCCTGATGAACCGCTCAGTAAAACGCAATTAAATTTCCACAATGGTATGCGGTACAAGAGGGCGATGCAACGATGCTGCCATGAAATACTTCTGCCCGGACAACAAAAAAAAAATGGTGGTATAGTGGAATAATTGCTGGCTTATCCGCTATTCATTGAAATTAAATAATCTTCTGGCTAAAGTTTAATGCAGGTATCTAAATTCCGCACTAAATAAAGACATGAAGCCTTCTGTCATGGCAAAAAAAATCCGAAACAAAAGTTTCGGATCGTTTAAATCAAATATTATTATAAAAAATTATTTTGTAAAAAATGAATGAAGCTAAAATTTTGAAAGCTCTTTCAAAATACCCTGTTTCCTTTAGATACTTTATTTACCTTATTTACTTTAGATACTTTATTTACCTTATTTACCTTATTTACCTTATTTACTTTACTTCTTCATATACATCACTTCCTTCACCAGCTTCACTGTTCTTGGAATATCGGGTAAGTACTGGGCGACCAGGTTAGGTGCATAATGCATGGGCGCATCTACAGAGGTTATCCTGCGGATGGGTGCATCCAGGTAATCGAACCCTTCCTTTTGAATGCGATAAGTAATTTCGGAAGATACGGAGGCAAATGGCCATTGCTCTTCTACAATTACCAGGCGGTTTGTCTTTTTTACGCTTTCTAAAATAGTAAACCAGTCCATTGGGCGAATAGTTGCCAGGTCAATCACTTCCGCTTCAATACCTTCTTTGGCTAGTTCTTCAGCGGCCCCCAATGCCACTTTCATCATTTTATTAAAGGATACGATGGTTACATCTTTTCCTGCACGCTTTACAAAAGCCTTACCGATGGGCAATAAATATTCTTCTTCGGGCACATCGCCCTTTTCGCCGTACAGCAATTCACACTCCATGAAAATAACCGGGTCATCATCGCGTATGGCGCTTTTCAATAAACCTTTGCCATCGTAAGGGTTACTCACCGAAATCACTTTTAACCCGGGTATATTTGCGTACAAAGCCTCAAATGCGGTGGAATGCTGCGCACCCAACTGGCCTGCGCTACCGCCCGGGCCACGAAATACAATGGGGCACCCAACCTGTCCGCCACTCATGGCCAACATCTTGGAAGCGGTATTTAAAATTTGATCCAAAGGTAAAACAGCGAAGTTCCAGGTCATAAACTCAACAATTGGGCGTAACCCGTTTTGGGCCGCTCCCACGGCGATACCTGCAAAACCTAATTCCGCGATTGGGGTATCTATTATTCTTTTTTCACCAAACTCATCCAGCATACCCTGGCTTACTTTGTAGGCGCCGTTATATTCAGCCACTTCTTCCCCCATTAAAAAAACCC
>JANOTW010000524.1:0-6372 GCA_031416575.1 Ferruginibacter sp. | reverse complement strand
CCAGTAGGCAATACTGGTTCCATCCGGGCTCCATCTAAAACCATCGCGGCAACCAAATTCTTCTTCATATACCCAATCGAAAGTGCCGTTGATTAATTTTCGCGTACCGTCATGCGTTAGTTGGGTTATGCTACCCGAAGCTATGGCTTCTACAAATAAATTGTGGCCGCTTATGTATGCCACATTTTTAGCATCAGGCGAAAACTTAGCATACATTAATGACTGTGAAGGCTTACCCTTGCCGAGCTGTGTTAGTTTATTGGAAGCTATATCCAATACCCAATAATCGCCTTTTGTATTGTAACGCCACACCTTGGCCGTATTGGTAAATATTAGCAACTTGCTATTATCATTACTAAATGAAAAAGCTGCCGGATTCAATACTATACCTGTGACAGTGGTTAATTGCTGCTTCCCGGCCACAGGCGTTTCAGCTTCGGTTTTAATATCACTTTTATAATATTACCTTCCTTATTCTGGAAGATGGCATTGCCATCGGAAGTCCATTGGGTAAGGGGGCGAAATTGAGCGAATGCCACTTGTGCAATGACAACAAAAACGAGTAACAAATAAAACCCGAACTTTTTAAAATGCATATAATTTTTTTAGAAAACTAAATTAAGGAAATAGAACCTGTAGTTGGCAATATAAAAAATAAAAGCATTTAATTTTACCAAATGGAAACAGAAAAACTTCGCATAGATAAATATCTATGGGCCATCCGTCTTTTTAAAACAAGGAGCCAGGCTGCAGATGCCTGTGATAAAAACAAGGTGAAACTAAACGGGGACAATGTAAAGGCTGCAAAAAATGTGAATGTGGGAGATGAGTATGAAGTAAAGACGGACGCCAAACGTTGGGTAATAAAAGTAACCGCATTGCTGCACAAGCGGGTGCAATACAGTGAAGCGGTCAAACATTATGCAGACATTACCCCGCCCGAAGAGCTTGACCGCATTGAGTTTCAGTCCGCAACATTTCACACAGGCAAGCGAATGAGCAAGGTAGGAAGGCCGACGAAAAAGGATAAGCGTGACCTGGATGGGTTTATGGCCCCAATTCCCTAAAGGGGAATTTTGGTCCCTGCCAACGTGTAGGATTGTTTGTAATTTTAAACAGTTGAAATTAAATTTATTGAATAGCAATTGTTTCACCTTTACCCCGCTGAAAAAAAATTCTAAATTATTTTATTGCCCGGGCAAAGAAGCAGCCATGGGCATCATCGTTGCATCGCCCTCTTGTACTGCATACCATTGGGGATCTTTAATTGTGTTATGGATTAACGTTGCGTCAAAACCTCACAGGTTTTATAAACCTGTGAGGTTTTTCTCTCCACATAAATTTGTTGATTAAGTTTGCACCATGAAAATCGATATCATATCTGTAGTTCCCGGTCTGTTGCAAAGCCCCTTCGCTCATTCCATTATGAAACGGGCTAAGGATAAGGGATTACTGGAAGTGAACCTGGTTAACCTTAGAGACTATACAACCTATGCCCGGGCGCAGGTAGATGATTACCAGTTTGGCGGTGGCGCAGGTATGGTAATGATGGCAGAACCGTTGGTAAATGCGATTGAAAGCCTGCAAAAAATAACCACTTATGACGAAGTGATTTTTTTAACTCCTGATGGTGAAAGTTTTAATCAAAAAATGGCCAATCAGTTTTCGCTAAAAGAAAACCTACTGCTTATTTGCGGGCATTACAAGGGAATTGATCAACGGGTAAGGGATCATTTTATTACCAGAGAGATTTCGATCGGGGATTATGTATTGAGCGGGGGCGAACTGGCAGCGGCTGTATTAGTAGATGCCATTGGCAGGTTGATACCGGGCGTATTAAACGATGAAACCTCGGCTTTAACCGATTCGTTCCAGGATAATTTGCTGGCGCCACCAGTTTACACCAGGCCCGAAACATTCAGGGATTGGAAAGTGCCTGTAGTTTTAATGAGCGGTAACCATGCTAAAATAGAGCAATGGAGGATAGAACAAAGTATGCAAAGGACAAAAGAAAGGAGGCCGGATTTATTGGAGGGTGAAGACTTAAATATTTGAACGGGGTGCATACCAAATTCATCCTGCTCTGGGGCGGCGCAACAAAAGCAGTATACACCCTTTTTAAATAGGTAGGGTGGCAATTTTAAACTGTGGTATTTAACCCTGCGTTTGACCTCACCCCCAGCCCCTCTCCAAAGGAGAGGGGAGCTTGACCCTGAAAATTTGCAGTCGTTTTTTATTGGCTGTCAGTGAGTTAACAATAGTGTATATATAATTGTAGCTTTTCATTTATAAAGCCAGTGGCTGGTGAGGCACCGGCCACTGGGAAGGGAGGCATAATTTGAAGACCCTGTTTTGCCCGGGCTCTCCCGATGAACCGGGACAGGCTTTCCCGAAAAACCGCATTTGATGAACCGCCCGGTATAACGCAATATAAGATCCCCATAGGTATGCGGTACAAGAGGGCGATGCAACGATGTTGAGAAATGAAATATAGTTTGGACAAAAAACTGTATTGCGAAATCCCGATTTTTTCGGGAATCCACATTGCTTCTTAGCCCGGACAAAAAAAAATAAAAGGAATTTCAAAAACCTATTCTTTTTTTATTCCAATTACAGGCAATGCTTTATCTCTTATCAACTGGTTAAACTTCACTACGTCCCCTTCCATTATTTTCTGTAATTTATTCAGTTGAACATCCGCCTGCGCAGAAAGCTCAGCGAAAGTTTCCTTTACCTGTTTGGTGGGTGCATTAGTACCCGATGCGGCATAATCGTACAACCCCGCAATTTTATCGTTTAACCGTATAGGAAAGTTTAATACATCCTGGCTACTTTTGGCCTTTGTTTGATACAAGGCTTCCTCTATGGTTGTAATTTGTTTATTAATGGTATCCGCCAACTGTTTAATATCTTTCGGGCAATCCTTTCCCTGCCGCTCCGTAAAATCATTTAACTGCTTACGCAAATCCCTGATATTCAAAATGCTTTTTTGCACCTGCGAAAACTTATCCCTCACTGCAATTAAAAAAGCAAACTGGGCTTCGTAATCCTGCTGCGTAATTTGATAAACCGGGTTGGCTTTTATTACAACCGCTACCTCTGCGCTATCTTTATTACCGGGCCTTATTTCAATAAAGTAATTGCCGGGGGCCGCCTTGGTTCCAGGTACATTGCCACTCCATAGTATCATGCCTTCTATTTTGTCCGCAGGCTGGTACATCATGTCCCATACAAACCGGTTCATTCCTTTTGTTACATCCAGCTTTCCTACCTCAGGCTTCTTTGCCGAGTCCTGTACAGGAATGTTACTGAATGTTTTTATCAGGTTCCTGTGCTGGTCCTTTACTAAAATACTGACCGTATCGCCCTCTTTAAAATTCTTCAGCAAATAATTTACCACTACCCCGTTGTACGGGTTCATGCCCGCGTTTTTCACCTGTTCATTTCTGCTGCCCTTCATCCTGTAAGATGGGTTTACAGGAAAAATATAAACATTTTTATTCGCCATCATATCAACGTTTTTCGAGCCGGCATTTTGTACCACACTCAGGTCATCCAATATCCAAAACGCTCTTCCCTGGGTAGCTATTACCAGGTCGTTTTCTTTTATAACCATATCGGTTATGGGCACTTGTGGTAAATTTAATTGAAACGGTTTCCAGTTGGCCCCATCATCATAACTGATATACATACCGTACTCAGTGCCGCAATATAATAATCCGGGAACTTTTTTATCGGCCCTTACCACCCTGGCGAAATGCGTGGATGGAATTCCGTTTGTAATGCGTTTCCAGCTTTTACCATAGTCTTCTGTTTTGAAAATATAAGGTGCGAAATCATCCGATTTATATTTAGTACCAACAAAATAAGCAACCCCTTTTTTGAACGGATCCGTTTCTACACAGTTCCACATCATCCATTTACCGGCGGCGGCAGGTGTTACGTTTTCCCAATTTTTTCCGCCATCCCTGCTTACATGAATCAAGCCATCATCGCTTCCGGTCCACAACAGGTCTTTTTCCAACACGGATTCGGCAGCGGTAAAAATGGTGCAATACACTTCTACACCGGTATTGTCTTTTGTAATAGCCCCCCCGCTGGAAGCCTGCCTGCTTTTATCATTGGTAGTCAGGTCGCCGCTCAATGCGGCCCAGTTGGCGCCTTCATTTTCGGTGGCAAACAATATATTGCCACCTGCATATAATTTTTTAGGATTGTGGGGAGAAAAGAACAAAGGGAAATTCCATTGAAAGCGATATTTCATTACATCCGCCCCACCGCCCAACGGGTCATCCGGCCATACACTTACCGACCTGTTCTCTCCGGTTTTATGATCGAACCTTGAAATAAAGCCGCTATAGTTGCCACCATACACAATATCGGGATTCAATGGATCCGCTACCACGTAACCACTTTCATTTCCTGCTGTAGCCGTCCAGTGGCTTTGGTTAATTTCGCCGGCATCCGTTGCTGATGAAATCCTTACCGTGCTGTTATCCTGCTGCGCCCCTAAAACCCTGTAAGGAAAATGATTATCGGTTGATACCCTGTAAAACTGCGCTGTTGGCTGATTGTTATAGGTACTCCAGTTAGCGCCCGCATCAAAACTAACCTGTCCGCCACCATCATCACCCACTATCATCCTATCCGTGTTTTCGGGGTCAATCCAAAGGTCGTGGTGATCGCCGTGCGGTGTATTGATGGATTTAAAGGTTTTACCTCCATCAATACTGCGCCATAGCCCTACATTTAAAGCATACACGATATCCGCATTTTTAGGATCCACGAATATTTTGGTATAATACCAGGCCCGTTGGCGAATATTCGCATCGGTACTTACATTGGTCCATGTTTCACCTGCGTTATCACTTCTTAGTAAACCGCCTTTTTCATTCTCTACCAGTGTATATACAATTTCAGGGTTTGAAGCTGATACAGCAACCCCAATAATACCTAACAACGATTTGGAAGGGAACCCTTTTTTATCATTGAGCTTTTGCCATGTTTCGCCGCCGTCAATACTTTTCCATAATGCGCTGCCTTTTCCCCCGCTTTCCAGGCTGTAGGGGGTTCGTATCACCGTCCAGGTACTTGCGTACAGGGTTTGGGGGTTACCAGGTTCCATTACCAGATCAGCGGCCCCGCTTTGGTTGTCGCTAAATAAAACCCTGCGCCACGATTTGCCCCCGTCTGTTGTTTTAAGAATACCTCTTTCTTCATTGGGGCCAAATAAGTGGCCCAATGCAGCTACCCATACAATATCCGGGTTTTTAGGATGGATTACAATGCGGATGATATGCCTTGTATCTTTCAAGCCGATATTACGCCAGGACCTGCCACCATCATCCGTGCGCCAGATACCAAACCCTTCACTCACATTACCTCTTAAAGTATTTTCACCGGTACCCACATACAGTATCGAATTATCTGAAGGCGCTATTGCCACAGCGCCAATGCTGCCGCCAAAATATTTGTCCGTAATATTTTTCCAGTTGCTTCCAGCATCAATCGTTTTCCAAACCCCACCTCCTGTGGCGCCAAAATAAAAAGTATTTTTATTATGCAGATCACCGCAAACAGCAGCGCTTCTTCCACCCCGGTAGGGCCCGATGGAGCGAAATTTAATTGTATTAAATAAGATACTATCACTATCAGGAGTGATACCGGCTTGTTTTTTTATTTGGGCATTTACGCCAATATGTAATAAAACAAAACATAGAATAAAGCAAACAGGTTTCATGCAATTAATTTTTAGGGGCGGAAGATACGAAAGAAGCGTTCAACGATGAGCGGCAAATACTATATGGATAGGTCATAATTAAAATTTCCCGAAAATTTTGTGAAGTAAGTATGCAATACTATCTTTGCCGTCCGAAAATAACGGCGCGTTGGTCAAGGGGTTAAGACGCCTCCCTTTCACGGAGGAATCACGGGTTCGAATCCCGTACGTGCTACAACTTACAAAGCCTTTCAGTAATGAAAGGCTTTTGTTATTTCAGGTATGTTCTTAGATGGATTGAATTGCCTACTTTGTTTTTTTGCCGTTATTGGTATCTCTCTGAATAAAAGCTTGTTTCCGGGGAGGCCGCTGTTGTGATGAATCGGAACAAGTTATGACCAACAGCCGAAACCCACACAATAAAAGATGTTTTAATTTAGTAAAAAAAAATTACCTGGTAAATCCATACATTCCTTCCCCTCTGAGTTCCCCAGGATTTTCCAGGCGATGTCTTTGCCCTGGCCCACCTGTGCTGGCTGCACGACTCGCCGCACCGTGGAGCGATAAATACCCTACCTTGGCCAGAACTCCTGCACCTATAAATGAAAGGCTTATTCGCAAATTAAAAGTGCTGCTATATATTCAAAGGTCCC
>JANOTW010000523.1:0-3420 GCA_031416575.1 Ferruginibacter sp. | reverse complement strand
GCAACTCCGGGAATATGAAAGGGATTTGCTCAGGCCCATTATTGAAAAAGAAAGCATTGCTTTTGCTGTTGCTGCTGTGGATAACAATGAAATAGATGTGATCAATATTTTACAGGCATCCTTTAAAGCGATGCACCTTTCAATAGATAAACTAACAGTGAAACCTGGCTTATTATTGATAGACGGCAACCGTTTTAAATCCTACTCAAATATCCCTCATGAATGTATCATCAAAGGAGATGGCAAATATGCTTCTATAGCCGCAGCAAGTATTTTAGCCAAAACTTACCGCGACGAATACATGCAACAGTTGCATATTGAATTCCCGCATTATGGATGGAATAAAAACAAAGCCTACGGTACTAATATGCACCGCGAAGCAATAGAAATTTTTGGCCTCTGCAAATATCACCGCAAGAGTTTCCGTATTGATCCAGGCCTGTTGCAATCGCTTTAATTATTTACCCTGCAATTAAGTAATTCAACTACATTTTACTTTTCACCATCCTGCGTAATGCGGGGCGGATATTTATTTACAACTACTTTTATTTGATTAAAGGCATTTAAAATGAGCGGGGCCGAAATATTGAGCGAAGCCGAATTATTCACAGCCTGCCCCGTCATGCGGGGGCATCATCGTTGTGTTTTGTTAATCCAGAACATCGGGGCACTTCTATATACCCATACTTTTTTTATTGTCCCGGCAGAAGTATTTCAATTAAGCATAGTTGCGTCGCACTCGTGTACCGCATACCAATGGGGATCTTTTCCCACGTAGTATATAGAGAAACTTCAGGTGCCTGAATGTACACTACCGGGCATTAAAATTAATCAACAACACATAAGGAATAAAGTAAAATAAAAAGGGGCTTTAATGCGTAAACCAGCTTTTTCAGTTTGCTATTTAAAGCGTATTTATCATTACCAGGTACGGTGTTATAATATTATGCATGATAAACTTTTTTGTTACTCTTTAAACCTTCATCCCCATGCGTTGTCTGTATATGGGTAACCGGTTATTACGATTTTTATTTTACAAAACACTTTAAACTTATTATTATGAAAACGAAATTTATCATTGCGGTTGTTGTCTTATTGAGCGGTGCAGCTACAAATGCATTTGCACAAAATAACCGCAGTTTGAGTGCCGAAAGCCAGCGCATTCATCAGGGTAAAATCAGCGGGGAACTTACTGCATTGGAAGCCGCGAAATTAAATACTCAAAAAGCAGCATTAAGAAATGAAGCGATACGCTACAAAACAAATGATGGCCGCATAGGCCCACGTGAAAGAGCCGGGCTGCGCAGGGATAACAGGAGGCTCAACAAAAATATTTGCCGCCAAAAACATGACAGGCAAAGAAGGCATTGATCACATATATAAATAAGTAAACTGAGCAAGGGATAAATTAGTGATATTTATTTTGCACAATAACCAAATAAAATACGCTCCCGAATTAATTTAATCCCGATGCATCGGGAGCCCATTGGTATCAGGTACAGGGCGTCCACGATACGCTGCGCTATCGGGATGTACCAATGCAACGATGATGCCCATTGCTTTCCTGCCCGGACAAAAAAATCTTATTCACTTTTTTATCCCTTGTTCAATATAAATCATTTTATTAATTAAAACTCAAACCAGCAATTATGAACACGAAATTTTTATTTGCCACTGCCATCATTTGCGCACTCGGCATTAGCACTGCAGGCGCACAGGTAAAAAAAACCGCCAAACATCAACACACCAGAATCAAGCAAGGCGTAAAAAGTGGTGAGCTTACAAAAAGTGAAACTAAAAATCTTGTACGCGATCAAAAAGAGATCAGGCAGGATGTAAAATCAGCAAAATCGGATGGAATACTAACCGGTGATGAAAAGAAAGAAATACGCAAGGACCAACGCCAGGCCAGCAGGGAGATCCATCGCAAAAAGCACAATAAGCGGGATAGGGATTAAGGGAGGTGAAAATTAAATAAAGTCTCTAAGGTTAACATGGTATATAAAGTAAAAAGGTGCTGGCTTTTGCCGGTGCCTTTTTTTGTTATGCAGGGTTATTATAAAAAAATATCAAGGTAAAATAATTGCACACAACGTTGATAATTATCGAAGCCGCCGGTGAGGCTGGGTTTTCACCTGAATTTCCCCCATCCCATGATATATTTCATAAAATAGTTGTGCGTGATAACGGTATTGGTTTTGAAAATAAATTTAGTGATTCGATTTTTAAAGTATTTACCCGGTTACACGGTCATAATAAATATACCGGGTCGGGCGTAGGTTTGGCGCTTTGCAGTAAAATAATGAAAAACCACCATGGCCATATTACGGCAGAAGGCTCGCCTGGAAACGGAGCTGCTTTTACGTTGTATTTTCCAAAATAACTTAGTTCGCAACTTTTCCTTTTTATTAGCGTATTTATAGAAATAGCCAGTCATGATTTTTATTGTCCGGGCCGATGTACAGAGCGGAGCAGAAGCAACAATGGCGCATGGTTGGGTAGCCCTTCTATACAACCAATTTTTTTCCGGGGTGTGAAAATGTGTGCAGTTTGCCTGCGTTAGGCAAGGCTCTCATTTACCGCATATCTTTTGTGGAGCTTTTCCCACTTTTTAAAGCGCAACATCAACCCTGCGCTTATTTGATACATCCATACAACTACATATTTGACAATTGAAAGAGAATGATTACACATTTTTTGGCTTAATCCTTTTCTTCGCCAAATGACAAAATATAAATCTGTAATTTTATAACCATGAATGAATCAAAAAATAAACCCCTGTTTAACAAACGCATCTTTTGGGATGTAAATTT
Source organism: Ferruginibacter sp. (assembly GCA_031416575.1). Lineage (GTDB taxonomy): Bacteria > Bacteroidota > Bacteroidia > Chitinophagales > Chitinophagaceae > Ferruginibacter. The sequence continues at coordinate 607 of JANOTW010000523.1, read as the reverse complement.
TGAGACGATGGATTACGATAAAAAAGCCGGCTTTGTAATAGAGCGGGTTTTTGAACGCGGCGATGTGGAAGACATACGCCAGTGCCGCCGGTATTATGGAGATGAAATGATCAGCAATGCGTTAACGAATGCAAAGTGGCTTTCCCTTTCTACCATTTGCCTGGCAACTGCTTTGTTTAATAATGAATTAACAGATTACAAATGCTACAATACAGCACAATTGAACCCAATGCACTGGATGTATTAAAAGGGCTTATGCAAATCCCGGCATTGAATGATTTTTATCTTGTGGGCGGTACTGCTTTAGCTTTATATTATGGTCACCGATTGTCAGTTGATATCGACTTATTTTCCACCACCGAATTTAACAATGAATCTTTAATCGCACCACTGGAAGAAAAATTTTCAGGATTTTCTTATAGAAGCACGCACAATCCTATTGGGTTATTTGGGTATATCAATGGTATTAACCCACATTGCAGCGAATTCCCTTTAAATGTTAAATTTTGACTTTTTTTTCTAATTTTTTGAAGCATTAATCTTGTAACACCCGTAGGGGGGGCCGGGATGAAAATTTTCATCGCACGTATAGGCCGTGATATTGATT
>JANOTW010000522.1:0-3350 GCA_031416575.1 Ferruginibacter sp. | reverse complement strand
AACAGAAAATGGATTGTATAAATACGATGCGGTTACCGAAAGCTTTTGCCTGCTGAAAGCTTCCGCCAACTCACCTATCAGGGACATACGGACGGATGGCAAAGGCAACCTGTGGTTTATAGGGGGATTTACAATTTCAAAATACAACCCCGAAAAGAATGAATTGAGGCGGTATGAAATAAACGATCATTTTGTAGCCACTTCTATTTGTACCACTTCCGATGGAACTGTTTGGGCTTCTACTACAACCGGCACTATAGAAAAACATGATGATGTAACTGATAAATTCATCAGCTATGATGTGTTCGGCCATTCACCGCCATCTGTTTCAAAATGGGTGGAAAGAGTGTATGCTGCAACACAGGGAAAAATACTGATTGGCACTTCTAACCAGGGTGCGAAACTGTTTGATATAAAAACAAAAACCTATAAGGACATACTCACCTACAATGCCAATAAAACTGAAATCTTCGTAAGGAATTTCGTTCAAACTTCCGACAATGAATTTTGGATCGCTACTGAATCGGGAATTTTTATTTACAATATGCATAACGGGCAAGTAATCAATTTGCAAAAAAAATACAACGACCCCTACTCTATTTCCGACAATGCCGTTTACTGTTTTGTAAAAGATAAAGAAGGCGGTATTTGGGTGGGTACTTACTTTGGGGGAATAAATTATTATCCTAAACAACATACCGCTTTTAAAAAATATTTTCCCAGGATAAGCGAAAATTCATTGAGTGGAAATGTCATACGTGAAATACACCAGGATAATGATGGAAACTTATGGGTGGGAACGGAAGATGCAGGGTTAAATAAATTTGATACAACAACAAAACTATTCACCCATTTTCAACCAACGGGAGATAAAAAAAGTATATCCAGTACAAATATCCATGGCCTGCTTGTAAGCGGGGATGAATTGTGGATTGGCACATTTGAGAATGGCCTTGATGTATTAAATATAAAAACCGGTAAAGTGGAAAGGCATTATTCAAAGGGGCCGGATGAACACTCCATGAAAAGTAATTTTATTTATTGCATTTCAAAAATGAGCAGTGGCGAAATCATGTTGGGAACCACACAGGGAGCTTATTTATTTAACAGGAGCAGCAATAACTTCAGCCCGTTGCCAGGCATGCCCCCCAATAACTGGTACACCTGTATTTTAAAAGATGAAAAAGGTTTTATCTGGGCAAGTACTTATGGAAACGGCGTAAACTATTATAATACCAAAAAGGGCAACAGCGGCAATTTAAGATATAATGTGGCAAACAAAAATAGTTTATGCAGCGATCGGGTAAATAGTATTTTCGAAGACAGCAAAAAAAATTTGTGGTTTGCAACGGAAGGTGGATTGTGCCGGCTAAACAGGGAAAGCAATGATTTTAAAAGGTACACCACTCAAAATGGGTTTCCCAGCGATTTTATACTGAGCATACTGGAAGATGCAAACAACAACTTATGGATCTCCACTTCCAGGGGGCTGGTTTGTTTCAATATTTTATCAGAACAAACGATCGTTTATACACGGGCAAACGGGATATTAAGTGAACAGTTTAATTTCAATTCCGCTTACAAAGACCAGGATGGAAAAATGTATTTTGGCTGCGTTAAAGGTTTGGTCAGTTTTCATCCGGATGAATTTATTAAAGACTCATTTGTTCCGCCGGTTTACATCACCGGTTTCCAGATTTTTAACAAAGAACTGTTGATCGCAAAAAACGGTTCTCCCTTAAAGAAATCAATCATCAATACGGATAAAATCGTGCTGGATTACAACCAGTCCACCTTTAGTATTGATTTTGCTTCGCTGAGTTATACCGCTCCTGAAATGTCGGAATATGCTTATCAAATGGCAGGGCTTGACAAAGATTGGGTATTTCTTAAAACCAACCGGAAAGTATATTTTACCCAACTCTCCCCGGGCACTTATATTTTTAAAGTAAAGGCATCCAACAGTGGCGGGGTGTGGAACAAACAGGAAACAACATTGACCATTTTAATTCTCCCTCCCTGGTGGGCAAGTCCGGGGGCCTATTTGCTGTACGTTATAGCGGGGATAGTAATAATTTTTTACTTCATCCGCAATTATCACAATAGAATTGAAGAAAAAAACAAGAGAAAAATTGAATCGCTTGAAAGAGCAAAAGAAAAAGAGATCTTCCAGGCAAAGATCGAGTTTTTTACCAATGTGGCACATGAAATAAGAACACCTTTAACTTTGATTAAAGGGCCATTGGAAAAAGTCATCAGGAATACAGCGGACGTGCTGGTAATAAAAGACAGCCTTAATATCATGGAGCGAAATACCAACCGGCTTATTGATCTAAGTAACCAGTTACTGGATTTCCGGCAAACCGAGATACAAGGGTTTAGCCTCAATTATGAACAGGCTGATATTTCGGAACTATTGGAAGAAACTTATTTGAATTTTAAACCTTTGGCAGAACAAAAAAATCTTAGTTTTCAGATGGATATACCTTCTACCCATTTATTAGCATTTGTGGACGTAGAAGCGTTTACTAAGATTTTAACAAATCTGTTCAGTAATGCTATAAAATATGCCAATAGCAAAGTCTATGTATATTTGCTTCCATTTAGCAAACAGGATAATTTCTTTACTATTGAGATTAAAAATGACGGTTACCTGGTTCCGCATGAAATGAAAAAAAAGATATTTGAACCATTTTTCCGGCTTAAAGAAACAGAGAAACAAAAAGGCACAGGCATTGGATTGGCGCTTTCAAGATCCCTTGCAGAATTGCACAAAGGCATACTGGATATGAAGGAACCCGAAAACGGCCTGAATGTATTTTATCTTACCATACCCATCCACCAGGAAGTACAAGGGCATCACTAAAACCCCTTTTTTTCTTTGACCTCACCTTTAAATCCTCTCCAAAGGAGAGGAAAAGGAGAGTTTTTAGAGATGCCCTTAATTTTAACCCGTATAAATCCCTGAACAAATTTTTATGACGCAACAATAACGACATATGAAACCTATTTTACTATTAGTAGATGATAATGAAGAAATACTTGAATTCATTGAAGATGAATTAAATGAAAAGTATTTTGTTGTCAAGGCATTCAACGGCCAGCAAGCATTGGAAATGCTTAAACAGGAAGTTATCCAGTTAGTGGTTTCGGACATAATGATGCCGGTTATGGATGGTTTTGAACTATGTAAAATAATTAAAACGAATTTTGAATATAGTCATATCCCGGTAATATTGTTAACCGCGAAAAACACGTTGCAATCTAAAATTGAAGGGTTGGAAATTGGCGCCGACGCATATATTGAAAAACCGTTTTCACCTGATTACCTGAGGGTGCAGATAGCCAAC
>JANOTW010000521.1:0-4678 GCA_031416575.1 Ferruginibacter sp. | reverse complement strand
ATACCATCGCGGGTTTTGTACTGCACGAACTGGAACGAATTCCTAAAACAGGTGACACATTCGAATGGCGTGGATTTGAATTTGAGATAATAGATATGGACGGTCAGCGGATAGATAAATTACTGGTAAAGATCTCCGAAGAATTAAAAGATAATATGGTACAATAGTTTGGGTTTTCTGTTTTCTGTTTTTTTAATTCGGGAATACTCTATCTATCGCAATTTTAATTCTGGCGTTACATCTTCAGGAAACTTTCATACAATAAATTTTTTTTTGTACCGACATTTGTATTTCATGGCATTCCCGATAAAAATCGGGATTTCGCAATACATTTTTTTGTCCAAGCTATATTTCATTTCTCAACATCGTTGTGTTATATTAATCCCGATTTTTATCGGGACTCCCTTGTACCGCATACCATTGTGGATCTTTACCCACGTTGTAAATAGGGAAACGTCAGGCCGGTATATTCTTTCGCTGCATTGCATAAGTTTAAAGGCAGAAGCTAAAAAGAATAATTTCCGGCATTAAAAAACAGAAAACAAAAAACCTAAAACAAAAAACTTGCTTTAGAATCCGGGTTATCCACTCTGCTGCTTTTTCGAACACCGTTTGCCGTTACATGAATAATTCCCATTTGCCGGGGATTATATTCGTAGAGGATATTATTCACCACATCAATTTTTTGTACACTGGCAATATTTTTCACTTCGTAAAAACTTACAATGCCTTCTTCCTGCTGCTCAAATCCCAAAAATTGTAAACTGGCCGGTTGACCATCCGCTTTTATTGATAAGTGTTTTTGTATATAATCATTCACCAGCTTATTCATTGAAGATTTAACCTTCACATCCAACAAATCAACCTTTGAATTGTATTGTTTTCGTAAAGCCGTTTCAAAATCATCGGTAAAAATTTTACAACTTATTTCTAATGTTTTATTGGTGGCATTGTGTTCAATTTCAGTTACGCTTAAAAAAATAGGGTGATGGCTATTGCTGAAACCAGTTAGAACAAAAACAATTAACCATTTATAAAGTATGGATGCCATTTAAACAAAGAATTAGCTGATTACGATCTGATAAAAGATATTTGACCACAAAATTAACTACAAACCGGCAACTAATATTGAATGAGTGATTTCGCATTGTATTTTGAAACCGGCTGGCGCCATATTATTAGTTGGAATGCATTAGACCACATTTTGTTTATTATTGCATTGTCCGCCATCTATCTGGCAGAAAATTGGAAACAGGTACTTGTTCTAATTACAGCTTTTACCATTGGCCATTCACTTACGTTATCATTAAGTGTATATGATATAACACGGTTTGATGAAAAATGGGTAGAATTTTTAATCCCGTTAACCATCATTGCTACCGCTGTATTTAATTTTTTCGTAAAAGATTTTAAACCCCGGTCATTAAGGATAAATTATTTTTTGGCCTTATTTTTTGGATTGATACACGGAATGGGCTTTGCTAATACCATACGTTTCATGCTGGCAAAGGGCCAGGCAATTGCCATACCATTAATTAGTTTTAATATTGGGCTTGAGGCAGGACAGATAGTGGTAGTGGCATTCATTTTATTGGTCAGTTATATTGTGGTAAATAAATTATGGTTAAAAAGAAAATGGTGGGTGTGGGCATTATCCGGCTTTACAATTTTAATTGCATTAAATATGGTAAAGGAGAGATGGTTTTTTTGAAGATGACAGGATATATGGAGATCATAAAAAGATTAATGCCCGGTTAAACCAAAACATTTTGTAGTTGTTAGGGGTCAAGCTCACCTCCCATTGGAAGAGGGCCTGTACCGATTTTTCGGGAGGTGGGGGGTGAGGAGGCACAAAGGATAAATTGGTGATATTTATTTTGCACGATAACCAAATAAAATACTCCAGGGAATTAATTTAAAACGCAATTAAAGTTCCCCAATGGTATTCAGTACAAGTCCCGATTCAAGTGTAACATCGGGATGCCGACAAATACTGTCGGCAAGCGATGCAACGATGATCCACATTGCTTCATTGCCCGGACAAAAATTTTTTACTCAGGTTTTTTATCCTTTGTGCAGTGCAACGAATTATGACAAATCCAAATTCTACAATAAACTAAAAAACATTGAACTCAATCAAACAAACAGATCGAAATAAAAAAACAAAAGCAACAAATAAAACATAACAACTCAATGATGAAAAAACTAATCCCGCTTACCTTTTTATTTGCATTTGCCCTTTGCTGCTACGCACAGGATATTAAAAATAATCCCGGCGGCAACCATGGCAATCGTTTTGAACAATTAGGTACTATTCTGCCTACGCCCAATGAGTATCGTACCGCAAGTGGTGCACCCGGCGCCAAATACTGGCAACAGCGTTGCGACTATGATATTGTATGCGAACTGGATGAACCCAACCGCAGGTTGAATGGCAAAGAAACCATTACTTATTTCAATAACTCACCGGATGTACTTACCTATCTGTGGATACAACTGGATGAAAACCAGCACAGCAGTAAAAACAATGCAGGTTATCAAATCAATAGCTTCCTGCCCAAAAGCATCAACGAACAGGATATTTTAAAATATAGTGGCAAAACAGAAAAGGAATATGGACATAATATTTTAAAGATCACCAGTGCCGCAGGAAAAGCTTTGGCATATACCATCAACAAAACCATGATGAGAGTGGATTTACCTTCCAGTTTAAAACCAGGCCAGCAATTTATTTTTAAGATAGAATGGAATTATAATATCAGTAACCGGTTGAAGGATGGCGGCCGTGGAGGTTATGAATATTTTCCCGAAGATGGAAATGATCTTTATACGATGTCGCAATGGTATCCCCGTCTTTGTGTCTATAGCGATTTCCAGGGTTGGCAGAATCACCAGTTTGCCGGAAGCGGGGAATTTGCATTAACCTTTGGTAATTTTAAAGTAGCTATGACAGTACCTGCAGATCATGTGGTATTGGCTACAGGAGAGGGACAAAATTACCAGCAGGTATTATCCCCGGCACAATTTGCCCGCTGGCAAAAAGCGCAAACTGCTAATGATGTAACGGAAATTGTAACATTAGCTGAAGCAAAGGCAAGGGAAAAACAAAAATCAACACAAAAGAAAACATGGATATTCAAGGCGGAAATGGTACGTGATTTTGCCTGGGGAAGCAGCCGCAAATTTATATGGGATGCAATGCCGGTGAAAGTAGAAGGCAAGAAAGTAATGTGCATGAGTGGTTATGGAAAAGAAGCGTATAACCTATACAGAAAGTTCAGTACCAAAGCGGTGGCGCATACCATTAAAACTTATTCAAAGTTTACCATTCCATATCCCTACCCGGTTGCGCAAAGCCTGGAGGCTGCTAACGGGATGGAATACCCCATGATTTGCTTTAACTATGGCAGGACCGAAAAAGACGGCACTTACAGCGAGGCTACAAAAAATGGTATGCTGGGCGTAGTGATCCACGAAGTGGGGCATAACTTTTTCCCAATGATCATCAATAGCGATGAAAGGCAATGGACCTGGATGGATGAAGGCTTAAATACCTTTTGTCAATATTTAACGGAAGAATTATGGGACAATAAATTTCCTGCATCCAGAGGGCCGGCTTATAAAATCGTTGATTATATGATGCTGCCAAAAGATCAGTTGGAACCCATCATGACCAATAGTGAAAACATTATCCAGTTTGGCCCCAATGCCTATAGCAAACCTGCCACCGGATTAAATATACTGAGGGAAACCATCATGGGAAGGAACCTGTTTGACTATTCATTTAAAGAATATGCCCGGCGCTGGGCCTTTAAACATCCTACGCCTGCAGACCTTTTCAGAACAATGGAAGACGCCAGTGGCGAAGACCTGGATTGGTTTTGGAGAGGATGGTTTTATGGAACCGAAGCATGCGATATTTCTTTGGATACGGTTAAATGGGCGAATCTTAGCCTGGAAGAAGCTGCTCCCGGATCAGGCGGAAATGGCTTTACACGGAATGTGCCTAAACCGATACAGAATACATTTGACGATATTTCAAAAATCAGGAACAGGGATGATAACAAAATAACTTTTGCAACAGATGCAGACACTTCATTGAGGGATTTTTACTGGAAGTACGACAGGAACCTTGCAAAGGTAGATAACACTCCTGTTGAAATTAAAATACCGGCTGCTGTACCTGACACTTTTACCAGTGACCAGAAAATTGCACTGGCAGGAAATAAATATATATATGAACTAACGTTTAGCAATAAAGGCGGATTGGTAATGCCAATCATCATTGAATGGACCTATAAAGATGGCTCCAAAGAAATAGAAAGAATACCAGTACAGATATGGCGAAAAAATGAAAACAAGGTTACGAAAACATTTTTAAAAGATAAAGAAGTGGCCTCTGTCAAACTGGACCCATTGAGGGAAACAGCCGATATAAATGAAAATAACAACTCATGGCCCGCTTTTGAAATACCCGGGAAGTTTCAATTATTTAAGACCAGGGCGGGCGCAGGAAGAGGAGGTGCAACGGGTAACATTAACCCCATGCAGAAGGAAATTAAAAATTGATCTACATATCAAAAATAAAAAAGCTGCTCTATTTCGGGCAGCTTTTTTATTTATTGTGCTGCCTGGCATATTTTCAATAATAATTTATGTGCCAAATAGTAAAGTAAAA
>JANOTW010000520.1:0-2329 GCA_031416575.1 Ferruginibacter sp. | reverse complement strand
AGGCTGATGATCGGCACCCGGGTTAGCCTTGCTGTAGGGTTGATCGCCGTCATCATTTCCCTCACACTCGGAACCATATTGGGCGCATTGGCGGGCTATTACCGCGGGCGCATAGACGAAATTATCATGTGGCTGGTAAATGTTACCTGGAGTATCCCTACTTTACTATTGGTATTCGCAATTACCATGGCGCTGGGCAAAGGCTTTTGGCAAATATTCATTGCCGTTGGCTTAACCTTATGGGTAAGCGTGGCCCGTTTAATACGCGGGCAGGTAATGGCTTTAAAAGAATTGGAATATGTACAGGCAGCCAGGGCCCTTGGGCTTAGTGACAACAGGATTATACTGCGCCATATACTGCCTAACATACTGGGGCCTGTAATGGTAATAGCGGCCAGCAACTTTGCTACCGCTATAATCATTGAAGCAGGTTTAAGTTTTTTGGGGATCGGTGTGCAGCCCCCGCAACCAAGCTGGGGATTGATGATAAAGGAAAATTACAATTTCATCATCACGCACAATCCAATGCTGGCAATGATTCCGGGATTCGCCATTATGTTGCTGGTATTGGCTTTTAATATGCTGGGCAATGGGTTAAGGGATGCGTTGGATGTGAGAAGCCCCACCTGATACGCCAGATATACTGCACAACGGATAAAAACGTGAATAAATTTTTTTGTCCAGGCAGAGAAGCAATGGTCATTCCCGAAAAAATCGGGATTTCGCAAATACATTTTTTGTCCGGGCTTTATATCCTTACTCAACATCGTTGCATTGGTACATCCCGATAGCGCAGCGTATCGTGGACGCCCTCTTATACTGAATACCATTGGGGATCTTTAATTGCGTTTTAAATTAAACCGGGTGCATTTCAAATTTTCGCTCCATTTATCAAGGCCGTGGCCGGTTGAACATCTGCCGGGGCGGACTTGCTGCCCCTGGCTGGTATCTCACCAGCCTGCGAAAATTTGAATTGCACCCACAGGGTCTTTGCTAATAATGTACCTTAATCCTGTTCACCTATTTCCCGCAGTAATACGGGAACTCTTAAACAACCGGCGCTACCTGCACATTACGCGAAAACCCTTCTTCCAGTGAAATAAAAGTTTCCGTACGTTCAATGCCTTTAATTTTTTGAAGTTCATCATGTAATACAAATCGAAGTTGAGTAATATCCTTACATACAATTTCTATAAACATGCTATAGCTACCGGTTATATAATTCAACCGGACAATTTCCGGTATTGCCATTAGTTCTTTAGCGACTGAATCGTATAAGGAGCTTTTTTCCAAATAAATTCCAACAAAAGCGGTAATATCGTATCCTAATTGTTTTAGATCTACATTCAATCTTGTTCCTTTAACGATATTGAACTCCTGAAGCTTTTTGATACGCACATGAATAGTACCTCCACTCACAAACAATTTTTTACCCAGTTCCGCGTAAGAAATTTCTGCTGTCTCCATCATTTCATGAATGATCTGGAGGTCTAATTTGTCAAGATTTAATTTGGTTGCCATTTTACAAAACTATTTTAATGATTTTTCAAATATATATACAAACATTTGAAAAATATCTATATTTTTAAAATATTTTATAAAATATTTTCAATATAACTGCGCATTATATAGATTTGCATCATTAGTTCTTGCAAAAATTTCATTTAAAAATGTGGGGTGATGAAATCTTGGCAGACATGCCCTCTTGTCTCGGGGGTGGAGGTTACAGGATAAATATAGCATAGAGCCGGGCTAGTAGCAATACTAATCCGACCAGGGTCGACCACTCAACTTTGTGCTACAACTAACTGCTCCGTGGAGGTTCGATCCCTCCCCCTACAGCATATTAGACCGAATAAAACCCTTACAGGAATTGACTTGTAAGGGTTTTGTTTTTTAATTGGGAACTCTTTTAGAAAAATGCTACCCTTATAATTTTCCTAACATTCTATCTCTTTCTTTTATTAGATGCCGTATTTTTCAAACTTGTGCATGTAAACCTGCTACGGTTGAAAATTTTATGCAGGGACAAGTTCTATAATGCGCAAGAATAAAAAAGTGAGTTGGGTTTTTTGTCAAATCAAGCTGTAGTAACAAAAAGATACCGGACGGAAGTCCGGCGCCTGTTAGCTTAAACAGCCCCTAAGGAATAAAGTGTAAGACTAAAAACGTAAAAATCCGGTAGAGTTATAGAATTGTTACTACACTTGCAGTATTTATACTTCGGCAAAAAAAGGGCGAAATTGCTATTGTATAGCAATCAGTACTGCCGCACCTTTGTATCAGAAAATGAATGACATGATATCGCCAGTCAGTTTCTAAAGATTAT
>JANOTW010000519.1:0-3083 GCA_031416575.1 Ferruginibacter sp. | reverse complement strand
GGGGTGGTTCAATTTCTGTAAAAGAATTTCGATTTGCTGGGGAAGCGGGTGATGCATGCGTTGTACTGATTTTTGCACCGCCCTTTGCAGTTCTTCACGGTCAATGGGTTTTAATAAATAATCAAGCGCACTGAACTGAATAGCTTTAATGGCGTATTGATCGTAGCTGGTAGTAAAAATCAGTTGAAAATTTATCACTGGTAATTTTTCGAGCAACTCAAAGCCATTCATGTGCGGCATTTCGATATCCAGGAAAAGTATCTCAGGTGGATGTTGCTGTATGCTCTGCAAAGCAGTGGATGCGGAATAACATATATCCAACACTTTTACGGCAGGACAATAACGCTCCAGCAAAGTGGCTAAGCTTTCACAACAATATGGTTCATCGTCAACAATGGTGGCTGTAATCATGAAATATGTTTTTACCCGTTTGAAATTCATGCAAAGGATTCCATTAAATCCTTGTAATGTATTTTGAGGATCACCCTTGTACCCGCAGCGTTGCCTTCATCGTCTGTAATATCTTCAATATTAAAAAATGTTTGTACATCCATGTCCTGGTTAAGCAGGGCTAAGCGCTCGGTAGTAATTTGCAGGCCCATTGATTTTTGTTTCTCCGCTGATTTGCTTTTAATCCTGGCAGCATTGTTTCTGCCAATGCCATTATCGGTAATCATGCAGGTTAATATTTTTTTCTCCAGGCTTAATGCAATTTCAAGATGCCCCTGTCCTTGTTTATGCATCAATCCATGCCAGATAGCATTTTCAGCGAATGGCTGCAACAGCAGCGGAGGTATGAAAATATTTTCCGGATCAATTTCATTTTTAAAACTGATCTTATATTCAAAAGAATACTGAAAACGTAATCTTTCCATTTCGAGGTAAAGCCGCAGCATTTCCAATTCATCTTCAAGGGCAATGAATGATTTTTTGGAATTGGTAAGCACCATACGGATGAGCCTTGAAAATTTTGTGAGGTAATCGGATGCAGGCTGGCTTTCATTTTTTAAAATAAAACGGTTAATGGAGCTAAGGCAATTAAAAATAAAATGAGGGTTCATTTGCGCACGAAGCGCCTGCATTTCCAGTTCGGTGGCGTGTTTTTCCAATTCAGCTTTTGTTATTTCACTTTCCGATTTTTGCAGTTGCAATTCATTTTCGGCTATTTCTCTCAGATTGCTTTCATTTTTTCTTTTCAGGATAATATTCCTGAAAATGATAAAGCCCAATAATAAAAAAGAAAGAATCCCTCCAATAAGAATTTTTCGAAGAAACGATTCGCTTTTTATTTGCTGATTCTTTATCAGGTTGTCTTTGCTCAGCAATTGTGCCTGTTGTTTTTGAATTTCCAATTCGTTTTGAATTTGCATGAGCGATAGTTTTCGCCTGTATTCTTCAGGCGCCAATGAATCATTGAGTGATTTATACAACTTACTGTAATGATATGCTTTAGAATACATGTTTGCCTGATCGTAAATCTCCACCAAAGTACCCGCTGCATTTTTCATTTCAAGTAATGCATGTATTTTTTGAGCTGCCCGTAAAGCTTCTTCTGTGTAATAAATGGCTTTTGTAAAATCCTTCATGGCCAGGTAGGTCCTGCCTAATTCTCCGGCATGACTGGTCAGGGATATTGGATATGCTTGTTTTTTTGCAGCCAGATAACCTTGTTTAAAATGTGGTAATGCTCTTTCGTATTGATGCAACGCTGCATACAAGAGTCCATTAAATAAATGATTGGTATTATCCTGTTGCTCAAAAGGAATATTCAGTACCTGGGCAATTTTTTGTGCGGAATCTACCTGGTTTAATTGCAGGAAGGCTTGCCCACCCCGTTCTAAGGCCCAAGTAAGCGGCCAGTTAACTTCAGCTTGTTTTTGCATCATTAAGCCCGGGTAATAAAGGAGGATCTTATGCAGGTATTGGATGGTCATTTCTGGAAGGCCGGCACCAAGAAACAAGTTAGCGAGATGGGCAAGGGTTAAAGTTTGAAGAAGTGTATCTGTTTCTTTCGCCAATTCCCAGGCTGCCTGTCCTGTTTTGAAGGCCTCCACATAATTTCCAAGGTCAAAATTAAGGTGTCCAATCCAGGACATATTCCAGGCTGCGGCAGAGGTATCTCCCAGTTTCATGGATAAATTTTGCGCAGAATCATAAAATAAAATGGCGGTTTTATTTTCACCCAGGGTATGATAACAATCCGCAATGGACTTAAAACAGGCTGCCACTGCGTATTCATCGCCTGCCTGATGTAATAGCGGCAATGCTGTTTTTAGGGAAGTAAACCCCTTATCGTTAAGGAGAATGCCTTCATTCAGCAGGGCATTTCCAAGGCCCTTGTTATAGTGCAGATCCCTGGCCAAAGGCAACGCTTCACCAGCATATTTTTGAGCATAGACCCGATTGGTTTTTGTTCGTTCACCATATAAGAATCGCCTGGCAAGCAGGTTCAGGATATTGACCCGCTGCGTATCTTTTGCCGTGAGCAATATTTTTTTCAGGCTGTCTATATTCAGCGTGGCATAATATTGTTGAGAAAGGGCAGGCAAACTACCTGCGAGAAGAATAAATAGTATCGCAAAATACTTTCGCATATCAAATCTTTATACAGTCCGATAATTTCCATTTCCACCAAATCTTTTTTTTTCGCATCTTTAAAATTACACTGGTTTCCGCAGATTTTTCCTTTTTTATCACCGGGGTACCTGCACCATTAAAACTGATATATTAGGGCCATTAGTGAATATTTGGTGTAAAAAAGGATTTACAATTCGAACCTGAAAAGTATTAGTAACATCAAGTTTTTAATAATAAAAAAAGTAATGATAGTTTCAGATAAGGTTTAATTATACTTCGCAACGTATGAAAACGTGAATAAGATTTTTTGTCCAGACAGAGAAGCAATGGTCATCATCGTTGCATCGCCCTCTTGTACTTTATATCATTGTGGAACTTTGCTCACATTACATGTAGAAAAACAATAGCAGACTTACAGCGCACCTGAACTTAAGTCTCCAAGGTCTGTGTCCTCACAGACCTGTAGCGAAGAGAGAGAACTTCGACCACGGAATATTTTAATGCAG
>JANOTW010000518.1:0-2836 GCA_031416575.1 Ferruginibacter sp. | reverse complement strand
CATGAAAATAGGAATAGCAGCCGATCATGGCGGGTACGATTTAAAGGAAAAATTAAAAACCTGGTTGCTGTCATTGGGCCACGAAATAAAAGATTTTGGCGCTTATGAATTGAATAACACCGATGATTACCCTGATTTTGTAATCCCGATGGCAAGGGCTGTATCCAATAAGGAAGTAGAACGTGGAATAGCGGTTTGCGGAAGTGGAGTAGGCGCATCCGTGGCTGCTAATAAAATCGCAGGAGTAAGGGCGGCATTGATAAATGATCATTTTTCGGCGCACCAGGGCGTAGAAGATGATGATTTAAACATCCTTTGCCTGGGTGGGCGTGTAGCAGGCAATATGCTGGCGCAGGAACTGGTACAAAGTTTTTTAAGCGCCCGGTTTAGCGGTGAAGAAAGGCACCTGCGGCGTTTGCAAAAAGTGCGTAAACTTGAAAAATAAAAAATATAAAATTTCAATCATGGAAAAAAACAGCTTAAAGCAATTACACGATTTCGGGCAAAGTATCTGGCTCGATTTCTTTGACAGGAAAATCATGAACAACGGCGAATTAAAACGGCTGATAAATGAGGATGGGATAAGCGGCATTACTTCCAATCCCGCCATTTTTGAAAAAGCGATCAGCAGCAGCGACGATTATAAAGATGACATCGCAAAACTTACTCAAAAGGAAATGAGCAATGAAGCAATATTTTACGGAGTTGCAATAGAAGATATCAGGCGTGCAGCGGACATGCTAAAGCAATTATATGATGATGCGGAGGGAGGCGATGGTTTTGTAAGCCTGGAAGTATCGCCTCACCTGGCCCGTAATACCGAAGGCACCGCACAACAGGCCTTTGAACTTTGGAAAGCGGTACGAAGGGAAAATGTCATGATCAAAATTCCGGCAACCGCGGAGGGCTTAACTGCTATTCGCAGATGTACCCGTGAAGGGATCAACATCAATATTACCCTTTTGTTTGGATTGCCGCGGTATGAAGAAGTAACCGATGCTTTCATTTCAGGCCTTGAAGATCGGTTGAAAAATAACCAGCCTATTGATCACGTGGCCTCGGTAGCAAGTTTTTTCCTGAGCAGGATTGATGTGATGATTGATCCGATGCTGGAGAAAAAAGGATTGGCGAATTTAAAGGGTAAAGTAGCGATAGCATCCGCAAAAAAAGCTTATGAAATATACCAGCGTGTTTTTAACAGCGACCGGTTTAAAAAGCTACAGGACAAAGGCGCCAAACCACAAAGATTATTATGGGCGAGTACGGGAAGTAAGGATCCCTCTTTTTCAGATGTTAAATATGTAGAAGCATTAATTGGCCCCGGTACGGTAAACACTATTCCAATGGATACCCTGGAGGCTTTCAGGGATCATGGAGTAGCCGCCAACACACTGGAAAAAGATTTGGGCCATGCGACAAAAGTGCTGGAAGACCTTAAAAAAGGAGGCATTAACCTTGGCGCCATTACGCAAAAACTGGAGGAAGAGGGCATCGAAAAATTCAATAAGCCCTACGATAAATTACTGGAAGCGATAGAAAATCAAAAGAAGAAAATCAAAGACTAAAGCAACATGGAAAAAACAGATCTGAAAGTACTTTTCCTGGATGTGGGCGGCGTGCTTTTATCCAATGGATGGGGACATGAATCCCGGGCTGCGGCGGCAAAAGAGTTTAATTTGAATTATGAGGAAATCAACAGGTTGCACGAATTCATTTTCAACGTGTATGAGATCGGCAATCTTACCCTGGAGGAATACCTTGATACCGTAATTTTTAATCAGCCGAGGGAATTTACAAAGGAGGATTTTAAATCCTTCATGTACGCCCAATCCATTGAGCTTCCGGGAATGTTGCAATGGATCATCGAATGGAAAAGGGCAGGTTGCGGGTTCAGGATAATTTCCATCAACAATGAGCCAAAGGAGCTGAACGATTACCGTATCAAGAAGTTTAAACTACACAGATGCTTCGATGCATTTATTTCTTCCTGCGAAGTAGGTATGCGCAAACCCGATCCACGTATTTTTAAACTGGCAATGGGTGTAGCGCTGGCTTCGCCGGAACAATGCTATTATTTTGATGACCGCCCCATGCTGGTGGAAGCCGCTTCCCGGTTGGGCATACACGCTTTTCACCACAAGGGTTTTGAATACAGCAAAAGCATTATGGAAAAGTTGTAAAAACAAATGGCCCCGGCCCACTCTAACTCCCCCGTTGGCTATTGGGGAGAACCAAATGCAGGGGCTTTAAGTTTGAAGGTTATAACTGATTACGGAAGAGTGGCTGCAATTAGTTTTGTAAAGAACTAAAGTTGATTTGGAAGTTTAAATATTTTATTTAAGCATACAGTCCTTTCCCCTCTCTATGGTGAAGGAGAAGGATTGGGTCCCTGACGTAAGGCAGGTAAAGTTCATTAAAGATTTTAAGTTGATTTGGAAGATAATTGGTTTATTAAAGTTATACAGCACCGCTCCCTCCCTTTTGGGGAGGGAGAAGGAGGGTGAGGTTGCGGCGGGCAGCGTGTTGTAACGCAATGCAAGCCACCCTGAATGACACCCATAATGTTGCTGGGTCCAAAACAAGAAAAATACCCGCTTAACATTACCACAGATCAGGATTTCAAAAAAATTATAAACCATCGCGGAAAAATCACAAACTCAAACCCTCGAAAATTATTCAACATGGATGAAGCAACTTATTCATTTGGCATGATTGGCCTCGGCACAATGGGCCGTAGCCTTTTATTGAATATGGCCGATCATAATTTTAAAGTAGCCGGTTATGATAAGGACATGGAGAAAACAAAGCTCCTCGAAAAAGAGGGGGCGGGTAAACC
>JANOTW010000517.1:0-10449 GCA_031416575.1 Ferruginibacter sp. | reverse complement strand
AGTTCCCCAATGGTATTCAGTACACGAGTGCGACGCAACGAAGATGCCATGAAATACTTATGCCTGGACAACAAAAAAAAGAATGGTTGTATAGAAGGGCCCCGATACGCTTTGCTATCGGGATAGACTGTCCCGATACGCATCCGCTATCGGGATTACCAATGTAACGATGCTCCACATAGCTTTTTAGCCCGGACAAAAATTTTCCTCACGTTTTTATCCCTTGCGCAGTATAAAAATCTATTCCTATTAATTTGTGCGATTAGTGGCAATTAATAGTATTCCTGGCAAGTGTTGATTTTTAGGCAGCTTCTTAAGTTTTGGATGGCGGGATCAATTCAGGAAATAATTCCGCTACCGGTGAAAATACAGCTATTGTATTTTTCAGGAATTGATCAACCGCGGCAGGGCTTGCGAATATCCCGTTATCATATTCCTTTTGAAGGTACTCATTTGGATTTCTTTCCAGATAAGCGCCGATTTGTTTATTAAATTTCATGAAATCATAGCCAATCATTTTTAGCGGGTTCTCATTCAATCCGGGATACAACAAAAATATTTCATTATGGCCCTTTTTAAAATACCCCGTTAATTGAACAAGTACCTCCAAAGCTTTTGCCCGGGTGTATGTATTTTTCGGGATCGTGAAAATTGATTTTTTTTCAGCGGATAAATAATTTAATTCCAGCGTTAATCCCTGTGCAGTTGCCAACACATATTTAATGCAGGCTTCCAGCAGGTATTTGTAATGATTTTTTGAAAAAGAGACCACCAGTATTTTATCATCGTATATGCCGTTTAACTTACCGGTAATTACAGAACCTTCCAGCGGAATACCTATCACCAATTCGCTTTCAATAAGATCACCAACACATTGCAGCAATATTTTTTTTACCGGCGCTACCTCCTTCCGCGTATTTTCTATCTGTATATCCGCCATGTGCTTTAATGGCAGGGCCCCTGTTTTCAGGGCTTTCACCCGATAAGCTTCTATTGCATCATCATCAAGGTGCAATAGCTCATTCTTTAATTTCCATTCCTCTAATTTGTCCAGTTCAAAAAGCTCTGTATCCGGCAATAACACTTCTTCATCATTATAATAAATTCCCAGCGCTTTATTATAGTACCATTTAAAGGGGTTTTTAAAAAATGACAGTAAGTCGCTCACGGCTATTTCATCCCAATCAAACACTTTGTTTTCTTTTTTTGAAGCAGTGCCAGTATCATTCAATTCATCTGCCGGTGCACGCTCCCCGAGGTAGGAATACAAGCCGGGTATTTGTTGAAAATACTTTTGGCTAAAGCCATGCAAGGGTTGTGTAGTGATCAGCATATCCCTTACTTTAACAGCGGCGCCCGCAATGCCCGATCCTACATAATCAACCAGTTCGTCCACCAATGCCGAAGGAGGGTGAATGCTATTATCTTTCGCATTCCGGCCAATAAAACTGATGTATAAATATTCCTGCGCCGACAGGATGGTTTCTAAAAATAAATGCTTGTCATTGTCCTTTACATTCCGGTCGCCTTTGCGGCGCTTTTGTTCCATCAGGTTAAAACTTAGCGGGGTTTCCCTGCGGGGAAATTTATCGAAGTCCATCCCCATCAACGCCACTACTTTAAACGGAATGCTACGCATGGGTATCAGCGAACAAAATGTAATGCCACCAACCGCAAAGGAACCGGACCGGGTTTCGGCGCCGGTGATATCCAGAAAACTATGCTTGAACACTTCATAAGTTACGGGTTCGTCATAAGTTTCCGTTAGTACGTTTAAATTTTCAATATACTGAAGCAACCGCTGGTAATCTTCATCTGCTTCATTCACATCCGGCTGAAATATCAGGTTATCCGTTAATTGCTGAATGTACCGCCCCCATTGGGCCAGGGTCCTTTTATTCGCACGGTCTTTCACATACCATTTCAACACTTCAATAAAATGGTTAAAACGAATCAACTCCAAAGCATCAGCTCCTTCGGCTACATCCAATGGATAAATCGAATCGCCTTCAACATGGTATTCAGTTGCCCCACTCATGCAGATGCCATACATGATACGTTGCAAACCCGTATTCCAGCTTACCAATACGGTATCATCTTCGCTGCCGCCTTCCATACCAAAGCGGATATTGGCCATGCTCACCACTTTGCGGACCATTGCCGTATCAGTAATATCGAACCGTTCACGTATATACCGTGAGTCCAGCAACTGCATCACTTCCTCCGCCTTAAAACTATCCGCTGAAACAGACAACACGGATTCAATGGCGGTAAATAAACTATCACCCGAGTGAACACTTTCATCCGCAATGGTAAAAGGGAATTTATAAATGGCTGTATTGAATATGGCCTTTATGTACGGCGCATAGGCGTCAATGCCGCTCACCATTACAACGATATCCCTGGGAGATAAACGCTCCTTTTTTTGGTCCACCAAATGCACCAGGTAATTGTACAATACTTCCACTTCCCGTACCGGTGTATAACAGGCGTTCATGGTCAGCGATCCATCCTTTATATCTTCTACTTCAAGCGGGTTCCTGCTTTGCGCATCGTGGTTATAAAATATATCCTGCTGAATTTTTCGCAGCAACGTGTCATCGGTTCCGGCTTCTGGTCCTACAACTCCTGAATCGTTATAAACATTCAGGAAAGCCTCATTTTCAAACAACAGGCCAAAAGTTTCCTGTATCACTTTACCCCAACTGATCAATAAGGTGTTGCCTGTTCCTTCTATCCGCCCTGCCGGTTTACCTTGTGCTTTTTGCAACTGTACCAGCCTGGCTATTTGCTTTTCCGTTTTATCATCCAGCCAGTAAACCAATGGCGCCGGATTTAATAAATAAAAATTTACGGATATATATTTTGACAACTCATTGAATAAATGGATGTGCAATTGCGTAATGATGGAAACGCCAAAAATGTGGATTTGTGGTATCCGGGAATATAATTTTTTCTGTTGTGCAGGGTCATCAAGTTGTTGAATGATATATCGTATCACGCTGGTTTTATCCGTTAAGGCCCGGCCTGTTTTTTCTTTCACTTTTATCCAGATATACTTTTGCCAGTCATCATTGCTTATTTTATCAATGGCCGCCCCGTTCCATTCATCCACCATTTCAGGCCGGTAAACCTGGTATTGGTCAAACAGGTCCGCAACTTTCCCGGCAAGGGCTATGCGCTTTACATCATCGCCATGATAATATCCTGAAATGATTTTAAACCGCTGCGCAAATGCCTGGTCTTCCAGCAGGTTATAAATCAGCCATAGCAAATGATCCGCACCAAGCACCTCCTTACTATCACCACCCAGCCAATAATAGAGTTGGTTAACGATATCATTTGGTTTTAAAAACCGGCAATTCGCATTAATACCCAGTTGCCCTGCCAACTGTATGGTAAGCCAGTTATTCATGCCATCGGTTTGTGTAACCAAGTATTGCTTTTGAAAAACATTACCGCAATGTTCTTTCAAAGCCTTAGCCAATTGATCAGCTAAATCTTTTAATGAATTGGATACGTTTAAATGCAGGCTCATGGTTAGGGTTTAGGTTTTAAGGTTTAAGGTTAAAGGTTAAAGGTTTAGGGTTGATGATTTAATGGGCTTTAGTTAATTGAGCATTATAGTTCATTGTCGTTAAATTAAAAATATTTTTTACAAGCATTTGTTTTTCATGGCCTGCCCCATCAGTATTGTTGGGGGCATCATCGTTTTATCAATCTTCTTTACTTCTATTTTTTTTGTTGTCCGGGCTACAGTATTTCATGGCATTCCCGAAAAAAATGCCGAAAGGTCGGCACAGGTCGGGATTTCGCAATACAGTTTTTTGTCCAAACTATATTTCATTTCTCAACATCGTTGCATCGCCCTCTTGTACTGAATACCATTGGGGAACTTTCATTACGTTATAAATTAAACGAAGGCCATGCGGTTTTAAGGTTGCCAACCTTTTAAAGGTTGGCAACCTTTTTCCAAACTCTAAACAGAAAACAGAAAACCCTAAACCCTAAACCTTTCCATAATACCTGACGCCCTTTGCACACTTCTATTTGCAGTATATAGGATCGCTTCTTTGGAAGCCTGCAACAATACAAATTCTTTTGCCCTGGTAACGGCGGTGTATAATAATTCACGGGTAAGTAAGGGCTGGCCTGCATTAGCTGGAAGCATTACCAATACTTTGCCATATTCCGAGCCCTGGCTTTTATGTATCGTCATGGCAAAAACAGTTTCAGCCGATGTTATGTAACCAGGCAGCACCGGCCTTAAATTTTTATCACTGTCTTCAAACCATGCTTTCATGCTGCCGGTGTTATCCGCACGAATAATTCCTACATCGCCGTTAAATAATTTAAGCCCGGGATAATTGCGTGTTACGATGATTGGCCTGTTCTCATAAAATTCATTATTGGTTTTGATCAATCCCTTTCTTTCAAGATAAACCTCTATTTTCCGGTTGACCGGATTTAATCCCTGCGGCCCATCCCTAACGGCACACAATACCCTGAGTTGGTTCAGTTTTTCCAGGGCGGCGGCTATATCTTTTTCATTGATATAATTGGCATAATCACCAATAAAACGGTTGAACAGATCATCCGAATAAAGGGTATCAACCACTACATCGGGATCACTGTTTTCATCCACGAATGCCGTAATCTCATTCAGCCTGCCATGAATAATGGCCCTGCTGAATTTACCAATACCCCCATCACCGGTAAAGCGGTGACTGCGTTTTAATTCGATGATATGTTCAAACAAAATGTTATCGCCTTCTGAAACATGGTTGTCCGTAACCTGCCTTTCATCATCGGGGATAAAAGAGTTGATCAAGGCGGCATTTTCGGCTGACATTAAATTCATTTGTTGTTGTGTTTGGCAGAGATCACCTAATAAACTGCCCGCTTCTATGGAAGCCAGTTGATCCTTATCCCCCAACAAAATGATACGGGTACCGGGGCCAATTGCATTTAACAATTTTGCAAATAATGCTACATCTATCATGGAGGCTTCATCTACTATTACAAGGCCGTAAATAAGCGGGTTGGTTTTATCGTGCCTGAAATAAGGTGAATGCGGCATATATTTTAATAACCGGTGAATGGTGGTAGGGACAAGGGCTTTAAACTTTTCCTTAATTGATTCGCCTGTATTAATGCGGGAAGCTTTTAAGGATTCGGCCATTCTGACCGCAGCCTTGCCTGTTGGCGCCGCCAATGCAACTTTTAAGCGGGGGTGCATTGTGAATAGGATGGACAGTATTTTAGCTACCGTTGTGGTCTTGCCGGTTCCGGGGCCACCGGTAATGATGGTAAAATTATTAAGAACACCCATAATGGCTGCTGCCTGTTGCCAGTCAATTTTTTCTTCTGCGGGGAGGTTTTCCATTTCACCGTTTGCACTCAGCGAGCGGATAAATTCCTTATGCGTTAACAAAAGCCGCAGGCGTTCACTTCTTTCTTTTTTTTCAATTGCAATAAAAGACCGCACGGATTCCACAATGGCTGATTCGTAGGCGAAATAACGCTGCAGGTAAATCCGGCCGTTGTGTATAATAAATGGCTGCTTCCCCTCACTTTGTGCAGCCACCATTGCTTCATTCACCAGGTTGTTTTTGTTTTCGGTCAATCCATATTTATCTACGAAAGGCAGTTCTTCCGGCAACAGGTTGATATTATCCAAATCAACACAGATATGCCCCCCGGCCAGTCTTTTTGAAACCAGGTAAGCATAAGGTTTCAGCACATCGCTTTTAAAAAACCCCGCAAATTGCTGGTGAACATCGTTGATGGTTTGCATATAAAATGATTGCTGTTATGGTGGGCTTATAGTATAATTTCCATCAAAGCTAAATGATAATAAGCTTAGGGTGCATATCAAATTGTCGCTTTACTATAAAGCCAGTGGCCGGTGAGACACCGGCCATTCGGCGGGGCTACCCCCTGGCTGGTGGGACACCAGCCAGCCACAATTTGGTATGCACCCTAAGCATAGGCCATTGAATGTAGCAATGATTCATGTAACCGTGCCCGGACTTCATTGGTAAATGTAAAATGGGGAAAGGCTGTGGAGGGAAGCATCTATTGGCCTTCTGCCAGTTCATTAACTGAGCCTGATGAACCGCCCGGCATAACGCAATTAAAGTTCCCCAATGGTATTCAGTACAAGAGGGCGATGCAACGATGACGCCATGAAATACTTCAGCCCGGACAAAAAATAATAATGGTTGTATAGAAGAGTGTCCCGATACGTGAATATTGAAACGCCCCAATTACCAAATGAAACCCGACATCAAAAAATAGGGTGCATCCCAAATTGTCGCTACAGTTATCAGGTACGTGGTCGGTGGGACACCGACCACGGCTGGCTTCCCTTGGCTGGTGTCCCACCAGCCAGCGACAATTTGGGATGCACCCAAAAAATCCGGCATCCGGCATTTAGTATCGTTGTATTTTACCGCTGCCCGTCATGGTTAGCGATTGTACAATTTTCAACCGCTGGGGCGCTTTGAAAGCTGACAGGCGTTTCCTGCAATAACGTAATACGTCTTCCACATCAATGGTTTCGCCTTCGTTTAAAACCAATTCGCCCTCAATAATTTGTCCCAATAGCGGATGCGGGCTGCTGCTGATACGCGCCGATTTTATTTGCGGGATGGTTTCCAAAACGGCTTCTATTTCTTCCGGAAAAACTTTGATGCCTGATACATTGATCACCGATTTGGTGCGCCCCATTATTTTTATTAAACCGTCCGGTGACTTGCAGGCATAATCGGCCGTTAAAAAATACCCGTTTTTCAAAACGTCTTCCCGTAGCTGTTGAGGAATAAGGTAAGCATCAAACATACCCGGCCCCTTAATGGCCAAATGGCCGATGGCCCCGCCGGGTAAAGGATTGTTTTCATCATCCAATATTTCTACGATATAGTCTGGTAAGGCATAGCCTACCGCATCGGGATATTCGGCGGATTTTACCAGGTTAATGATGGGCAAACCAATTTCAATGATGCCATAAGCCTGGCTCACATCATGCCCGAAACGTGATTTGAATGCTTTGCAAACCTCCAGGCAAATAGCTGCCGAAGTAGAAATTACCTTTTTTAAGGAAGGCATTTTTTCAACACCGCTATCATTGGCCAGCAAACGGATTTGAATTGGGGAGGCGTATAATAAAGTTCCCTTGTGCAGGTTGGTTATTTCGATGATGCTTTTGGCCAAAAAATTTTTTGCGATGGCGATGGCCGCCCCAAACCGGATGTATAAAACAATGGACACCACAAAATGATATGCCATCGGCAGCACCCAGATGACGGTATCGCCGGCGCCTAATTGAAGCGCTTTATTCGCAGCTTCAATCCTTTCCATTACTGACTGGTGAGAAATAATTACCCCTTTCGATTTGCCGGTAGTGCCGGACGTAAATCTTATAAATGCGGGCATTTTTACGTGTGGGGCGAACAGGCATGATATTGCAATGTGCGTATTGCTAAAAGAAAATGATCCGGCCTTCATGGCTATTTCGGTACCGATAACAGGAAGCGGTTGCCCACCGCACCTATCATCCAGCAGGGCATGTAATTGCGCTTCGTTTATGATGCCTTCAATCTCCGCTTTTTTTAATTGATGGGATATGGGCATTACCGCGGCGCCGCAGCCAATTACCGCGAATATCCCTGTTATGAAATTTCTTCCGTTGCGGGCTTTTACGCCAACTCCCATACCTTGTTTTACGCCCAGGCTTAGTAACCGGCTGCGTAATCCTTCTACCTCCAAATACAGTTGTTGAAAGGTTAGCATGCCATGATCATCGTAAATGGCGGGGTTTTCCGGCCATTGACGGGCCGCTGCTTTTAATATCCCGTAAACAGGTAACTGATCCATTTTACAATATACTACAATTGCCTGTCCTGAATGATTTTGATTATTTTTCTTTCAGCAATGTTCAATACATTCGCCGCCGCTAAAAGGCCGGCTGCATAACCGGTTTGCAAACAAATTCCCATTACCCTTGCGCTTGCGATGGCGCCATCCGTGGCGGAAATATTACGGCCTGCCATAAACAGGTTTTGAACCGTATTGGATTGTAAACATCCCGCAGGTACCTGGTAGAAATCATTGAGGTTGAAATAACGCATTTTTACCCGTTTGTTTTGTTCCCATTCTTCAATTGGCCAGCTTCCATTGGCAATTGCATCCTCCGTTTTTTTGCAGCTTAATACATCTTCATCCGTTAAAATATATTTTCCGGCTGATCGTACACCAACCCTTACACCTACCTCAGGTGCGATATTATGCAATCGGGCATTTTTAAAAACCGGCACCTGTTGAATCAGGTAACCGGTTAAAGTTTGAATAAATAAATGCGCTGATCTTTCTAAATCCTGTAAGTTTTCGGGAGTATGGGTAACAGTTACCGGGATGCCTATTTTTAGGCTTACACAATTATTCTTTATAGATCCCGGTACAATGTAAACCCTGTCATAATGATCTTTCAGCTTTCCCTGATCAATGGCTGATTGTAATTCCTTTTTTAAGATCATGCCCAATGATGCTTCTGTTACTTCGCCAATATCTTGTAGCGTAAATACCTGGGCCGCTGCCTGGTAATTATCGCTTTTGATCAAAGGGAGGCTGGCTGTTCGGCTTACCATGCTTTCACCTGAGCAATCAATAATTGATTTTAAAATGACCTGTCGGGTTTCATCTCCTGTTTGTATGCTGATGGATTCAATACGGCCGTTATTTATTTCAACGCTATTTAAAATGGAGTCGAAATATAGCCCCACTTTATTGATGGCTAATAATTCAATACAGCTATTTTTGAAAGCTTCAATATCATAAGGCAAATAATGCAGGCCGCTGGCATTAGAGAGGGGAGAGGTGCCTGATCTTTTCCGTAGATTTTCCGCAAAGTTCTTTGTAAAGCCTTTTACGATATACTCCGCCTGCGCATTTTTGCTGAATTTGTATAACCCGCAAACGGTGCCTGCCTGTGCAGCCGTAGCTTTACCTCCCAAAAATGTATTTCGTTCAATCAAAACTACTTTCAAACCTTCACTGGCGGCCGCCACAGCCGCAGCTACACCTGCAGCGCCCCCGCCTACTATCACAACATCGGTATGTATAGTTGTACTCATTAATAATTGGCTAAAAGTAATTGTTCCAAATCCTTTTCTATTTCTTGCAATTCAACTTTGCTGATGATATCCGGGGAGTAAGCAATGTTTACATTTAATCCGTTAATGTGTTTAAGAAATAAAAATGTTAAGCCGGGCGGAAAAGTTAGTGCGGGCAAAATTGAAATATGCCTTATTGGTTGGCCAAACAGGGTCTTTAAATCGGCAAAATTTTCACCGGTGGAAGTGTATAAAAAACTGGCGAAAACACCCCTGCCTGAATAATTTATAAACCTATAATATAAACCGATGGGTAAATGCCGCATCATATTCAGAAAGAGTGTATATTTTTGGGGCTTCCTTTTTTTTATTTGAGTGGACATTTGATTGGTGATGCACTTTACCGTTTGGTGGATAGTGGTTAATTCAGTTTGCGGAATACGATAGAATAAAAATGCCACACAATTTGAAATGACGGGCCCCGGCGCACCTCTCAGCCTGCCATCGTAAGGGACCGGCAGCCAGATTACGCCTTTTTTACCGCGTTTTTTATTAAGCTTGTTTATTAAATGGGCACAACAGGCTATATAGAAAATGGTATTGCCAAACCGGGCACCGCTTTTATAAGCATTGGCGTTGATTTGCGCTGTTTTTTCATTATTGAATTGAATGGTTTTGTATGCTGTACCCGAGGTGCTTTTTACCTTTTTGTCCCCTACGGAAGAGAT
Organism: Ferruginibacter sp.; assembly: GCA_031416575.1. Lineage (GTDB taxonomy): Bacteria > Bacteroidota > Bacteroidia > Chitinophagales > Chitinophagaceae > Ferruginibacter. Next base: position 608 of record JANOTW010000517.1, on the reverse strand, counting down.
GGGCTTTTTGGAAGAGTCTTGTACAAATTTTTTAACCTGGTACATGTTGATGATATACCGCATTATATTCAGCTTCTTTTCTTTGGCAGGAAAAAAGCTGTCAATTTTATTTTCTTCATTATTCGCGATGGCATCCAGGTGCTTTATCAGCAGTGAATTTCCTTTGCCATCCATCAAAATATGGTTCCAGGATATTACCAGTGAGCAGTTGCCGGATGGATAATGAACAATATCAAAGTCAATGAATACTGTGGCATTGACAGGAATGTCCCTGTTCAGGATGATAGAAGGGAGTTCATGTTCTACCGGGTGTTGATGTTCCTTTATATCAATCTTATTCCCTTTGTCAACATATTTCCAATAGGGGATGGTAAGCAGCAGGCCAGGCACCAATTCAATATTGCATAACCAATGAATGAGAAGGGAATTTTGTAATACCGTATTTATTTTTTCAGTGGAAAAGGCATTGTCAAAATGGATGATCTTACGCATTACATTTCCACCGGCATGGTGTTTTTTCGCGTGTTTATCCAATACTAAATGAAAGCAGTCGGCGCCGCTTAGGCGAACTTTTTTTGGGAGGTTGGTTTTGTCATGGAGGGTCATTT
>JANOTW010000516.1:0-5001 GCA_031416575.1 Ferruginibacter sp. | reverse complement strand
ATCCCTGGCGCTTTCATTAGATAAACCGCTGATAGCAGTGCATCACATGCAGGCACACGTATTGGCGAATTTAATAGCGGATGAAAAACCTTCCTTTCCTTTTTTATGCCTAACCGTAAGTGGCGGGCATACGCAAATTGTATTATGCGAATCCGCAAACCAAATGAAAGTGATCGGTGAAACCATTGATGATGCAGCCGGCGAAGCCTTTGACAAAAGCGCCAAACTATTGGGGCTACCATATCCAGGCGGTCCGTTGATAGATAAATATGCCGTTAATGGTAATCCTAAAAGATTTAAGTTTCCAGAGCCGCAAATACCGGGATTGAATTTCAGCTTCAGCGGATTAAAGACATCCATTTTATATTTTTTAAAAAATGCGGGCACAAGTAATGTATTCAGGGAAGAATTTACGGCCACGGAGGAAACAAGAAAAAAATTCATAGAAGATAATCTTGCGGATATCTGTGCTTCCATCCAGGACAGGATTATCAGCATACTCATCAATAAACTAAAAAAAGCGGCCAGCGAATACGGCATCAATCAAATTTGCATAGCCGGGGGGGTAAGTGCGAATAGTGGTTTGCGTAAGGCACTGAAAGAAACCGGGGAAAAAATGGGCTGGCAAACTTTTATCCCCGCATTTGAATACTGTACGGATAATGCAGCGATGATCGCCATTACGGCCTGGTACAAATTTTTTGAAAAAGATTTCGCGGAATTGAGTATTAGCCCTTCGGCAAGAGCAGCGTGGTGAGGGTTTCTGGTTTTTGGTTTGGGGTTTGGTGGATCAACTTTTAATAATACTATCTGTATTAAGCTGATTAGCGAATCAAAGGTAAAAGGGTACTCTCCCGATTAAAGATCGGGAGAGCCTGCCAATGAAGGGCAATTGTAATTCAATAGTTCGGTAAATGAAAACATTATAATTATTTGAATAGTCCTATACCAATACTGGTTATAGAACTCTCCGCCGCGGCGGGGCCGGGGCGAAATAGGGTTGTAGGATAAATCCTCTTTAAGTGCCTGGGGTATATCTGAAATAAAAAAGCGGTCCGCTATTATTGGTACCGCTTTGATCCTTTTAGGGCTTGGACATGTTTAATTTCCTACCACCATAAATACAAACTCTTCCATTTTCTTAACCTGTTGTACCCTGTCCAATCCTTTTAAATCAGAATTGGCAGGTGTTTTAATAAACAGGTATTTGTCATCCAACTTTTTCAGTTTTTCTACCATGGTAATAATGTTTTTTGATTTTGCCGCATACACTACTCCATCCGCTTTTGAATCTTTGGCGGTAATAATTCCAATGATTTCGCCATTGCGGTTAATAACCGGTCCGCCGCTATTGCCGGGATTGGCGGATACTGTTAACTGGTAGGCAGTAGAATCACCATCATTACCCGATTTAGCGCTTAAATATCCTTCACCATATACAATTTCCTTGCGTGGAAACCCTAAAGTAAAAAATTGCTCCCCCAAATCCGAGTTGCCCTTTTTTAGACTGTAAGGTAAATTATTGATCGTTTTAAATGAGGTGTCGGTTATTTTTAAAATAGCCAGGTCCACTGTATTATCGGTAAATACTGCTTCCGCTTTATAATAATTGCCTTTCTTATTTTCTACGTAAATATTTTTCATCCTGCTGATCACGTGCGCATTGGTAACTAAATAACCCTTGCCATCAATCAGGAACCCCGTTGCCCTATAGTCAACCTTAGGTGCGATGGGTACTGGTATATTATTAGTATTGTTATTTAGTTCTTTCGACTTTAATTTATTTACCTCACGGGTGGTTTCATTAAGCCTCTTTACGAGTACTTCATAATTTTCGTTACCCACGTTTTTGGTATAGGTAACCATTACACCAGCGCTAAGCAATGAAATAAATCCTGCAATGGAAGCCGCCACTGCGATGTTACGTTGGTATTTTTTCCAAAGGTGTATTACTTTAGCCTTTCCTTTTAATTGTGACTGGCCGATAAAACCTTCATCAATCAATTGGTTTTCTACCTCATGTAATGTATGTTTGAAAGATTTGGTAGCCCCGAATTTATCCAGGCCCTGAAGGAAATAGATATGCTCTACTACGAACTGATCCACTTCCGGGTCTTTTTTGCGGAGGTCCTCAAAATTTTTTTTCTCTGTTGAAGGCATCTCTCCGTTCAAATAACGTTCTACAGCCTCTATAAGTAAAATGTCGTCCATTTTGTCAAGTGTTTTTATATTGAGCGAAAAATAATTTTTTTAACCTCATCAAACATTTATACTTCTGGGTTTTGGCATTATCGGCATTGGTATATCCAAATGTTTCCGCAATGTGCTGCATGCTCTTTTTTTGCAAATAATAAGCATCCAATAAACTTTTGCAGGGCTCGCCAATTTTGGCCATTGAATTTTCCATCAATATAAAGTCATCATTTCGCTTTGCATGGTCCTCAATTTCCTCTTCCACTGATATAGTCTCTTCCAGGCTTTCAACCTGTGTACTATATTTACCAAGTTGCTGCAACCTTTTAAGCCATAAGCGCCGGCATACAGAATACAAGTACGTTTTTATTTGGCAGGTTAACGAAAATGCCGCCGATCCCGACTTTTCAAATAATACGATCATCGCTTCCTGAAAAATATCCCGGGCTTCTTCTACAGATCCGTTATTATTTAAAACAAATGACTGAATGGCTGCATAATTTTCCCGATATATCGCTTCAACAGAAGTTTTATCGTTTTGGGATAGTCCTTTCAGTAAGGCTTGTTCTTGTTCCGTAGTATTCACCAGTCTGTTATTAATACGATTATGTGTGTAATAGTAACCCAAAACAACGAAAAAATATTTTAAAAAAGCCGGGTTACCTTTTTTGCCTTTTTGTATTAATGCTTAAATAACAAATTAAAACTCAAAAAAATGAAAAAATTATTAGCATTTGCAGTAGTAGTAGCATCTTTCGTAGCTTGTAACGATTCTACTGACAAAACAACTGAAACAACTAAGGACACAATGACTGTTGTTACTCCTGATACTTCAGTTGTAGTAAAAGAAACAACTGTTACTACAACTACAGATACGCTGAACAAAGCCGACGTAAAAGTTGATTCTACCAAGAAGTAATTAAACATCCAGCCCTGGTTGCCTGCATAAATTCGCTGGATCCATATAAGAATTTTCATATGGCAAGCAATCGTTAAAGACGCCCCTATTCTTAGGGGCGTCTACTTTTTTAAAGCTTTTTGGATTATAAGAAAGTAATCAAAAACAGTTGTTTGGTAATTTTTATTCAAACTAATTGGATGTTTATTAAAAAAATATTGGCAAATATAATTTTATGGCCTACTTTCGTTTTTCAAAATGACATCATTAACAAATTTCACCCGATTTTATTTTAGCTACTATTTTAAAAATGGTACGGGAGCCTTTTGTTAAAAACTGAAACTGACAATAACAGATTAACATACAAAAAGAATCCCGGCTAAATGGCCGGGATTTTTTTTGGGTGCATCCCAAATTGTCGCTGGCTGGTGAGGACACTAGCCAGGGCAAACAGCCGTGGCCGGTGTCCTCACCGGCCACAGCCTAATGGCAGAAGCGACAATTTGGGATGCATACATTTTTTTGCGGCTCCATAACCAATGGAATTTGGTGCGATAAATGACAGGGACTTAAAAAAAATTTGATGAACAACCAAACAGGAAAGCCAATTAATGAAATGAATGTTACCCGAAAAAAAGAGGTAAGTGAAATGGGCCCTGTTCCCAAAGTCACCATCCAGGGTTTTGAAGGTAGTTTTCATCAGGAAGCCGCAAGGCGGTTTTTTGGTAAAAATGTGGAGGTTATTTGTTGCGCTACCTTTAGGGAAGTAGTAAGGATTGCCGCTAATAAAAAGGAAAGCGATGGCGGTGTAATGGCAATTGAAAATTCCATTGCCGGTAGCATTTTGCCCAATTATAATCTTTTGCAAAAAAGTAATCTTACCATTATTGGCGAAGTGTATTTGCAGATAAGGCAAAACCTTATGGTCAATCCTGGTGTGCAACTGGAAGATATCCGGGAGGTGCATTCCCATCCGATGGCTATTCAGCAATGTTTCGGGTTTTTAGATAAATATAACTGGAAGCTGGTAGAAACGGATGACACGGCATTAAGCGCCAAACACATTCACCAGCACCACAGCAAACATATAGCCGCAATAGCCAGTAAACTTGCCGCGGAAATTTATCAGTTAAATATGATTGCTCCCAATATACATACCCTTAAAAATAATTATACGCGGTTTTTAATTTTACAAAGAGAAGAAAAGCAGGTTGAAATATTGGGCGCAAATAAGGCATCCATTAATTTCCATACCGATCACTCAAAAGGAAGCCTGGCAAAAGTGTTGACAAAAATCGCTGAAGCGGGCATTAATCTTAGCAAGTTGCAATCATTCCCCATACCCGGAAGCGACTGGCGGTATTCCTTTCATGCGGATGTAGAGTTTGATAACAAAGAGCAATTTTATACCATGATTGAAGCCATTGAAAAAATTACTGAAGCGTTGAAAATTTATGGGGTGTATAAAAAGGGGAAGTAAGCACCCCCAAACCAACTGGTAAGCGGAGAGGCCTTCCAACAGCTTATTCACTGGGTTTCTAATGGGTGTTATAGAACGGGTATTATTTTTGGTAACAGTTAAATTTTTAAAAGTGTTTTTATAAACCGGACTATTGTATTTCAATTAAGAATAGTTGCGTCGCCCTTTTATAAATCCTTATTTGGTTTGTTGTCCGGGCGTAAGTATTTCATGGCATCATCGTTGCATCGCCCTCTTGTACTGATTACCATTGGGGATCCTTCTTACGTTTTAAATTAAAGGAACATAATGCAGTTATACGGTACCCTTATAAATTCGGATTTTTGGCGGCATGGATGGTTTGCGAATAAACCTTTAATTAATTAGGCCAGGCAAAGCAATCCTAAAGTTTAACCCAACAGCTTAAAAAACATTGGGTGATTTTTATTAT
>JANOTW010000515.1:0-1818 GCA_031416575.1 Ferruginibacter sp. | reverse complement strand
GTTTGTTGACTTCACCTGATGGGTTTCCCGTTATTGCATTCGTTGGATGCTATAGTGGTGACCCGGAAAAAGCAGAAACTGTTTTGAAACCTCTTCGTGAATTTGGATCCCCTATAGCTGACTTGTTTCAACCTAAATCTTATATAGAAATGCAGACCATACTGGATGCACCTTTTCCACATGGCAACCGCTATTACTGGAAATCAGGTTTCCTAAAAGCCCTTTCGGATGAAGCTATTGATATTATTATTTCAAATGCAGCCACCGTTACCTCACCTTATACTGCTATAATCCTGGAATATTATGGTGGCGTAGCCAGCCACGAACCTGAAGGCGGTACTGCTTATCCGCACCGGCAAGCTGAATACGACCTTGTCATTATTTCGCAATGGGTAAACCGGGAGTTAGATGAAAAGCATATTAGCTGGACACGGAAATTTTATGACGCGATGCAGGATTATACAAGCAATAGGGTATATGTAAATACTTTGGGGATAGAAGGTGAAGAGCGGGTCAAAGAAGCCTATGGGGAAAACTATCAACGGCTGGCGGCTTTAAAAAGTAAATATGATCCGGAGAATTTGTTTCGGCTTAATCAGAATATTGCGCCGGGTGGCAGTTAATCATTTTGATGGTGGCAATGTCAATCAGCTTTTACTCTGCTCATTTTTCATTACTACTAAAAGTAATGCTTATACTGCGCAAGGGTTAAAAAAGTGAATCACGGTTTTGTTGTCCGAACGAAGAAGCAGCCATGGGCATCATCGTTGCGTCGCCCTCTTGTACTTAATACCATTGGGGATCTTTAATTGTGTTACATGAAAATACATAACCATCAAACAGGTTTTAAATCAGACATCAAAAAATCAGACATCAGACATATCCCTTTTCATTGTTTTACCCCTTGCGCAGTATAACGTAGGGCGCATTATTATCCTCAATTTTCATCCCTAATAATAATTTTATGGAAATACATTCAACAAAAACATCATTCGGTTCACGGTTCAGCCAAATAGCATGGGTAGTAAACGACATCCAGGCTGCGGAAAAGTTTTTTCGGGATGTTATCGGTGTGCCGGATTTCGTGAAGATGGAGAACCTTCATTCCGAAGACCTTGAAGGTAAATATTATGATAACGCAGCCAGCTATGTGTTTCACCTTTACATGGCTTATTCCGGCGAGACGCTTATTGAGCTGATCCAACCTGTATCGGGCCAAAGTATATTCCAGGATTACCTTACAAAGCACCCGGAGGGAGGTGTACAGCATATTGCATATATGGTATCCGAAAATGAACATGAGAAAGCCATTTCAGAACTAACCGCAAAGGGTTATCCTGTAATAACAAGTTTAACCCTTCCCGTAGCAAAAGTTGCATTCTTTGATACCACTAAAGAGATTGGGGTTGTTACCGAAATTATCGGCCTTACCGGTGCAGGAGTTGAGTTTCTTCAACAGTTAAAGAGCGGGGTGAATTAAATTTTATTTCTGCCGCGGTGCTGGTCCTGGTTCTTGTATGAACAATGTACTACCCGATCTTGCCTCCCGGCACACAGTTAGCTATCGGATTGCCGTGATGGCGATGAGCAAGGATAATTAATGAAGGTTCTGCTTCCATGGTTGGTTTACTGTTAACTCACCAAAAAACTCTTCCCTCCTCCGTGGTCCGGTGTCCCCACCAATGCTATTAAAATAAGGGTTTGCCTGGTACATATTTTGGCATGATTCATTTCAAAAGATTGAATATATCGAATTGGTTGCACCTGCCAATTAAATCTACCGATAAATATAGCCTTGTAATTGAATTACTACCGGTT
>JANOTW010000514.1:0-1533 GCA_031416575.1 Ferruginibacter sp. | reverse complement strand
CAATGATATTAATTTTGAAAACCTTACACAGGTTTGGCTTTACGGCGACCATTACAAATGGAGGGCCATGCGTACCAACGGCATCAATGAGAAATATTGCACCGGCAATGCGACCGATTATGAAAAATTTGAGCAATGGGCCGCTACTGTTCCCTATACTTTGCGCAATCCTTTATATCATTGGACACACCTGGAGCTACAGCGCTATTTCAATATTGATAAAATACTTTCACCCGAAACCGCCAGGGAGATCTATGATGAATGCACCGCCAAATTAAAAACGCCGGAATATTCAGTAAGGAACCTGCTGCGAAAAATGAATGTGAAAATACTTTGTACCACCGATGATCCCACCGATACGCTGGAGCATCATAAAAAAATTAAGGCGGATGGGTTTGAGATAAAAGTGTTGCCCGCCTTTCGTCCTGATAAAGCGATGAATGTGGATGATGTGATTGTCTTCAATGCCTACGTAAATAAATTGCAGGATGTATCCGATATTTTAATCGCATCTTATGATGATTACCTGCAGGCACTCAAAAGCCGTCATGATTTTTTTGCGGAAATGGGTTGTTGCATCAGCGATCATGGCCTGGAGCAGGTTCTTGCAGTGGACTATAATGAATCGGAAATAAAAAATATATTCCGGAAGTTAACTGCCGGCGAAACAATATCGCAACCGGAGAATATAAAATTCAAATCGGCAATACTGATAAAATTCGCTGAGTGGGACAACGAAAAGAACTGGGTGCAGCAGTATCATTTGGGGGCTTTAAGAAACAACAATTCAAGGATGGTGAAAACGCTGGGTGCGGATACCGGTTGGGATTCTATCGGTGATTTTTCCCAGGCTAAGCAGTTGTCTAAATTTTTAGACAGGCTTGATAGCGCCGGTCAACTGGCAAAAACAATTCTCTATAATCTTAACCCGGCGGATAATGAACTGATAGCGACGATGGCCGGAAATTTTAATGATGGCAGCGTTGCGGGCAAAATACAGTTTGGTTCATCCTGGTGGTTTCTGGATCAAAAAGACGGGATGACCGAACAGATCAACATACTCAGCAATATGGGGTTATTGACTAAATTCGTAGGCATGCTCACAGACAGCCGGAGTTTTATGAGTTATCCCCGCCATGAATATTTCAGAAGAATACTTTGCAATATTTTTGGCGAAGAAATAGAGAACGGCGAACTGCCGGATAACAAAGAATGGATCGGAAAAATAATTCAGGATATTTGCTATAATAATGCGAAGGGATATTTTGGGTGGTAGGGTAATAGTTTATTTGATAGTGCTAAGAGGTTATTGGAAAGGGTGGTTATAATGTTAACCAATATCATTTAAAATTGGAGTGTTTATTGTAAGCCCTTAATCATTGCTTTAAGTTCTTTATTGGAAATATTATCCTGTTTGGAGGGTGCATTTAAAATTGTCGCTACTCTAATAAGGATAGTGGTCGGTGAGGACACCAATGCTATTAAAATAAGGGTTTGCCTGGTACATATTTTGGCATGATTCATTTCAAAAGA
>JANOTW010000513.1:0-2240 GCA_031416575.1 Ferruginibacter sp. | reverse complement strand
AAGGCAATGCCTTGTCTCTACAATCGGGCAATTGAACAATTGGCCAATCGGTTAACCGGCCAATCGTATAACCAACCAAACAAATATGTCTATCAATAATAAATGGCAACAAAAAATAATTGAAATTAATTTGCAATGCCACCCTTTAAAAAACAATTCGCCCTTTATAAATAATTGACCTGTAAATTTTATACTCGTTGTTATTAGCGAATCATCAGCCCCGGTTTATTTGGATACTTGCCCCGATTTTTTATCGGGGCATCCCGATGTTACACTTGAATCGGGAGTACCGAATACCATTGTGGAACTTTAATTACGTTTTGTTAACCCATTCATAAATTCAGAACTCCCGGCCTGACTTCTAATCAAAATCATCACTTTATATTATTTATGGAAAAACCCGCTGGTTAGCGGGTTAAATTTCCTGGTATATTAAAATTCAACTCCATTCGGGGTTGAAGTCATCACAAATTCAATTTACCATGAGTTTCACCCACGGCTATTTTAATTCAATCCGCTTACCAGCGGATTATGTCATTCAACTTTAATTAAGTTATAAAGAGTAATTCTTTTGGCGTAGGTAATGAACTGTCCGGCATAACGCAATTAAAGATCCCCAATGGTATTCAGTATAAGAGGGCGATGCAACGATGATCCGCATTGCTTCTTAGCCCGGACAAAAAATATGGTTGTATAGAAGGGCAACGCAATACGCACACGCTATCGGGATTATAAACGAAAAAATTACCGGTATATCAGCAATCTTTTATTTTCATCCTTCAGGTTTTAAAATATCAGGATCGCATTTCAGATACCCTCAATAATTATTATTTTCCCGCATTATTAAGATACCGTTGCAGGGATAGGGCAAATTCATTGCCGTGAACCGGATCAAAAATTTCAGAATGCTCGCCCTCAATTTCATGAATTTCAATACTGGCTGCATATTTCTTCCAACTGTTTTTAGTGCTTTCGTCAAGGTGCAATTTTTTGAACCCAATATTTTTATTCCTGTCAAGGAAAAAATAATGCTCTTTTGCATAATACAATACCATGGCCCCACTGAAGGGCAATAATTTATAGTTTTTATATGCAGCCGCATAGAGTTCCGCTGATTCATCAAAAATCCCCAATCCGCCATATTCCGGTTCCCCTTCCTTTAACTTTTTCCATTTATTTTTTTTCAGGAACGACCTAAATGAATTCATTTTATAGCGGATGGATTGCCTGGTATGTTTTCTTAATAAAAAGATTTCAAAATCCAGCTTTAACAGCAGTTTTGAAATTGACATTCGCATAGTGGCCGGCAGATGGTATAAATTTTTTAAAGTACCGGGCCCGGGCAATACTGTTTCCAGGATAATGGTATCAAACATAGCCAGGAAGTGAACCTTTTTGCCCATGGCCTGCAGTTGCCTTGCCATTTCAAATGCAATGATGCCACCGAGGCAATGCCCGGATAAGGCATACGGCCCGGTTGGATTTTGTGTTAATGTTTCTTCAATGAATATAGTGGCAATCCCTTCTATGGTACCTGGAAACTTCTTTAGCTCCTTACTATCAATTGGCGGTTGCAAAACGTAAATTGGTTGGCTGGCTTCCAGTAATTCCCCAAATTTTTTGAAACGAAGTGCAGTCCCCCCGCCCCCGGCCACAATATACAGTGGTACTTTATCGCCAACGGACCTGATGGGTACAAGATATTTTATATTGAAGGCGGGCAATGAGGGATCCCTCCTCTTTTCCGTAAAATTCCCGATCAGACCTGCTACGGTTGGATAGATGAATAAATCATTGATGGAAATATCCACTTCCAGTTCCCTGCGGATTGCAGATACCAGCCGCATGGCCAGTAAGGAATGCCCGCCAAGTGAAAAGAAGTTATCGTGGATGCCTACAACTTCTAATCCCAGTAACTCACACCATATCTTAACTAATTTCTTTTCCAGTTCCGTATGTGGCGCTACATATTCATTTGAAATAAGAAGGCTTGTATCTGGTTCAGGCAAAGCATTCTTATTTATTTTTCCATTATTGGTTAATGGGAAACGCTCCATCTGTACCCATAACGCAGGAACCATATACTCCGGCAGCTTATCTTTTAAATAAAATTCATAAACATTCCGGTCAAACGGGCCTTCGGGAACGATATAACCCACCAGCCTTTTGTTGCCTTCCTTGTATTCTTTTGCCAGCACCACGGCCTGGCGAACTTTATCGCAATCCTGTAGCACACGCTC
>JANOTW010000512.1:0-11289 GCA_031416575.1 Ferruginibacter sp. | reverse complement strand
CCGGGAGTGGATAGTTTTGCTGTTATACTGCACAACGGGTAAATTAGTGAATTTTGTTTTGTTTGATAACCAAATAAGGTAGCCTACCCCCATCCCCTGAAGGGGTAATAATTGTTAATTTAAAACGTAATTAAAGATCCCCAATGGTATGCGGTACAAGTCCCGATTCAAGTGTAACATCGGGATGCCGACAAATACTGTCGGCATGCGATGCAACGATGCTGCACATTGCTTCACAGCCTGGACAAAAAATTTTATTCACGTTTTTATCCGTTGCGAAGTATAGCTGGTTATTGCAAGCCCCTGGCAAAATTGTTTTATGAATGAAAAGTAAACTTTTAAATAAAAAACAAAATGCAAAACCAAAATGGTTCTTTGCTTGCATCAATAATATTCACTATTATCTGTTTTCCCTTGTAATTATTTTTTGCTGTTCCTGTTCAAAAAAGCAAACTCAATTTACCTTGTTGGATCCTCAGTCTTCTGGTGTTAAATTTAATAATGAGCTTATAATAACCGATTCACTCAATATCATGAATTACATATATCTCTATAACGGGGGAGGGGTAGCAATAGGTGATATAAATAATGATGGGCTGCCTGATATTTATTTTACTTCTAATAAAGGTGATAACAAGCTTTTTCTGAACAAAGGCAATTTGATGTTTGAAGATATAACAGCCCGGGCCGGTGTAAAGGGCATGGGTAACTGGAAGACAGGGGTTACAATGGCTGATGTAAACGGGGATGGCTGGCTTGATATATACGTTTGTGCGGTAGGGGGATACCAGGGAATGATGGGCAAAAATCAATTATATATCAATAATGGAAACCTCGGTTTTACAGAAAAGTCGGCTGAATATGGATTAGATGAAGAGGGATTTAATACACAGGCTACTTTCTTTGATTACGACAAGGATGGCGACCTGGATGTTTACCTTGTAAAACATGCTGTTCATTCTTCCCTGCAATATATTGACACATCTTCCAGGCATATACCGGATGCGGTAAGCGGAGATAAATTGTTCAGGAACGAAATTGGCCATGGCAGATCGAAGTTTACTGATGTAACAGCGGCAGCGGGAATATTTAATGGAAAAACAGGTTATGGGTTAAATGCGATCGTTAATGATTTTAACAACGATGGATGGCCGGATATTTATGTTAGCAATGATTTTAATGAGGAGGATTATTATTATCTCAACAACGGGAATGGCACTTTTTCCGAATCGAATAAGGAAGTGTTCGGACATGAAAGTCATTTTTCCATGGGTAGCGATGCGGCGGATGTAAATAATGACGGATGGCCTGATTTGGTTACGCTTGATATGCTGCCCGAAGACGAAAAGATACTTAAGTCTTCTATGTCTGATGATCCGCTGGAAATTTATCAGTATAAGCTTCGTTTTGGATACCAGCCACAATACTCCCGAAACTGCTTGCAGATAAATATAGGTGCCGGAAAGCGTTTCAGTGATATCGGGCTATACGCAGGTATTGCTGCAACTGACTGGAGCTGGTCTCCTTTATTGGCCGACTTTGATAATGATGGCTATTGCGATTTGTTTATTACCAACGGCATTTACCGCAGGCCGAATGATCTTGATTTTATTAATTATTATTCGCATACTCCTGAAGCGTATGATATAACCAGGAAAAAATTAAATGATATTGCTTTCAACATGATGCCGGAAGGAAAGCTAAGTAATTACTTGTTTAAGGGTACTGCATCATTGAAGTTTTCGAATGTTGGCCAGGCGGAGGGATTAAGCAAACAAAGCTTTTCTAACGGCGCCGCTTATGCTGATTTGGATAACGATGGTGACATTGACCTCGTGATAAATAATTTAAATGGCGCTGCTGATATTTATCGTAATAACAGCCGGGGCAGGCAGGAAAGCAATTACCTCTCTATTCAACTTAAAGGTAACAACAATAACAAATTCGGCCTTGGCGCTGCAATTATTGTTACTGCCGGCAACAAAAAATTTTATCGTTATAATACGGCTACGAGAGGTTTTCAAAGTTGTTCCACCGGTGATATTCATATTGGGTTAGGAAATATATTGGAAATAGATACGCTCAAAATTACATGGCCGGACAGTGCGGGAACTGTTCAGGAGTTGTACCATGTTAAAGCAAATCAGCAAATCACGCTGCACCAGGATCAGGCATCCCCTAAAAACAATAAAGTACTTGCACAGCAAACATTATTTACAAATGCGGATAAGGTAGCGGGCATCAACTTTGTGCATACAGAAAACCTTTTTAATGATTTTGCAATTCAACCTTTGATACCTCATGGTGTTTCTACCGAAGGCCCAAAACTGGCAGTGGGTGACGTTAATGAGGATGGATTGGATGATTTTTATGTCTGTGGCGCTTCTGGTCAGCCAGGATCGCTATTTATACAAAGTTCTACAGGAAGTTTTAAAGCATCGAATATTGCATTAATGGCGACCGATTCGTTATGCGAAGATGTAAATGCTGTTTTTTTTGATGCTGATAATGATGGTGATCTGGATTTATTCGTGGTTAGTGGTGGAAACCAGTGGGAAGGAAATACCCCCCGTTTGTACGACAGGTTGTATTTAAACGATGGCCATGGATCATTCCGGAAATCGGGGAATTTACCTTTGTATTTTGGCAATAAATCTGTTGCGGTACCTGCCGATATTGACCATGATGGTGATATGGATTTATTTATTGGCGGGCGGGTAGTGGCGGGTAAGTATGGCGAAACTCCTTTATCCTATATTTTAATAAATGACGGTAAAGGAAAGTTCTCCATTCAAACCAGGAATATTTGTCCTGAGCTTGAAAGAATTGGAATGGTGACAGATGCGGTTTGGACAGATATTGACAAAGATGGTTGGATGGATTTGATAGTAGTTGGGGAATGGATGCCTGTAACCGTTCTTTTAAATGAAAAGGGGCGTTTAAAAAACAGTACCAGGAAGTTGGGCCTGGATGAATTAACGGGCTTATGGACCTGCCTTAAAGTGGCAGATTTGAATGGTGATGGCTATGAAGATTTGCTATTAGGAAACTGGGGCGAAAATTCAAAGTTGCACGCTTCGAAAATATATCCCTTAATAATGTATGAAGGGGATATTGATAATAACTCTTATGTTGAGCAGATACTCGCAACCGAAAAGAATGGCCGGTATTATACTTTTCTTGGCATGGATGAATTACAAAGGTCATTGCCGGGCGTAATCAGAAAGAAATACCCTGACTATAAGAGTTTTGCCGGGCAAACAGTAGAAGAAATTTTTGGGGATATGCTGGCCCATACAAATAAATTGACTGCTGCTATCTTGTCAACGATGGCTATGGTATATCATAATGGAAAATATGAACCTGTACAACTACCGGAAGAAATACAATGGGCCCCCATTTTTAGTTGGTTAACGGGCGACTTTAATAAGGACGGCTTCTGTGATATTCTTGCAGGTGGGAACTTTAAAAATGTGCAGCCATACGAAGGAAGTTATGATGCAGGTTATGGAACCATGCTCCGCGGCAATGGCAACCTTGGTTTTACTTTTATGAATATGTCGCAGTCGGGCATTAATATAAAAGGTGAGATCAGGGATATAAAGAAAATAAAATCACCAGGTGGAAAAGAGTTATTTCTTGTTGCTGTAAATAATAAAGGGATTTGTTTGTATCAATTAAATAAAGGGCATCTCTAAAAACCTTCCTTATCCTCTCCTTTGGAGAGGAATTAAAGTGGAGGTTAAAACAAAAACACAGGTTTTTAGAGATGCCCTGAAAAATATTAAAAATCACGTTAAAAAAAACATACACTAATATGAAAAAATGCATTTTGATTGCAGCTTCGGTTTTAACACTGACTGCTGGTACATTAGCACAGACGGTTGCTCAAAAGTATGAGTTCATCAACTTTTCTAAAGTGAATATCACTGATGATTTCTGGAAACCGAAAATGGACAAGGTAGCTACCACAACACTCAATACCTGTATCTATCAAACCGAAATTAAAACCCCCCGGATACGGAATTTTGAAAAGGTAGCCCGTAAAAAAGGTGAAAATCATGAAGGGATTTATTATGATGACAGCGATGTTTACAAAGCATTGGAAGCAATGGGTTATTCATTGAAGAATAAACCAAACCCGGAACTGGAAAAAAAAGCGGATGAATGGATTGAAAAAATTTCCGCGGCCCAATTGCCTGACGGATACCTGAATACTTACTACACCCTTACGGATTTAAGCAAAAGATGGACTGATGTAGAAAAGCATGAAGATTATTGTGCCGGACATTTAATGGAAGCGGCAGTTGCCTATTATGATGCCACAGGAAAAAGGAAATTACTGGATGTTGCTATACGCTTTGCAAATCACATTGATTCTACTTTTCGGCTTGCAAATAAACCATGGTTTAGCGGCCATCAGGAGATTGAACTGGCATTGGTGAAATTGTACAAAAGTACCGGCAACAATAATTATTTAAAGTTAGCTGATTGGTACCTGCAACAGAGGGGCCATGGATATTACGATTATACGAAATCAAGGTTCATTCCTGATTATTGGCAGGAAGGTTTGCCGGTTAAGGAACAAAAAGAAATAACCGGGCATGCTGTGCGGGCTATGTACCTGTACACTGGTGCAGCGGATGTTGGAGGTTTGATTGGAGATGAAGGTTATTTGAAAGCAATGAAAAATGTTTGGGATGATGTAGTGTATAGAAATATGTACATAACGGGCGGAATAGGCTCTGCCGGGCATAATGAAGGGTTTACGCAAGACTATGATTTGCCGAATGAAAAGGCTTATTGCGAAACCTGTGCATCTGTAGGCATGGTTTTCTGGAACCAGCGCATGGCCGAATATTCAGGCGAAAGTAAATATATGGATGTGCTTGAAAAAAGTTTATACAATGCGGCATTAGACGGACTTAGTTTAACCGGGGACAGGTTTTTTTATGACAACCCCCTTTCTTCAAGTGGACAGCATGAAAGAAAGGAATGGTTTGGAACAGCCTGCTGCCCATCAAATATCGCAAGGCTTATCTCCTCATTGGGAGGCTATATCTATGGAAAATCGGAAGATGGTTTTTGGGTAAACCTATTTGTAAATAGTAGTACGGATGTTGATTTTAAAAACAACCATACATCCATACGAACAGAAACTAATTATCCATGGAACGGGGAGATAAAAATCAGGGTTGACCCGGATGTAAAACAACAATTCAAATTACGCCTCCGCATACCAGGATATGCAAACGGGCAGGCAGCCCCCGGTGATTTATACTTTTACAAAGACTATGTAAAACCATTAGTAACTATTAAAGTTAATGGTAAAGCCCAGCAGGCAAAGGAAGAAAATGGATATTTGGTTATTGACAGGGAATGGCGGAAGAACGACTTGGTTGAGTATAATATCCCAATGAATGTTTTGAAAGTAGGCGCTAAAAACGATGTAAAATATAATAGGGATAAAATGGCTTTACAAAGGGGGCCATTTATATACTGCATAGAAGGCGCTGATAATAATGGAGAAGTAAGGGATTTGGTAATTCCATCCAATAGCAGGTTTACCACTGTAAATTATATGGTTTCTACTGAAAAAATCATTGCGATACAGGCAGATGGCGAACAGGCAGCTCCTGACCCAACAGGTAAAAAAATAATTGTTCATGGAAAAAAAATAACTGCCATTCCATATTACACCTGGGCCAACCGGGGCGCTAATTCAATGCAGGTTTGGCTTCCTCTTAAAATAAAAACAGTGAAAATAAATACGGAGTAGTAAACCGATAAAAATGGTGAAAAAGTTTTCTGAAATAACATTCAGCTTCTTCCTCATTTTGATGATCGGCTATACAAAAATCAATGTGAAGTGGAGTAAAACAGAAGTTGATAACCGGTAGAAAAATTGGCCATGGTTCACCGGGGCAAATTATATTACTTCCCGTGAAATCAATAAATTGAATTTTAAAAAAGGTTGTTGATAAAAAACCAGGTACAACTGCTTGCCGTCAACCTGTGTTATACCGCACAACAGGTAAATTAGTGAATTTTGTTTATTTGATTAACCGAATAAAATTGCCCGGTTACCTCCATCGCTTTAAAAGGGTATAATTGTTAATTTAAAACGCAATTAAAGTTCCCCATTGGTATGCGGTACAAGTCCCGATTCAAGTGTAACATCGGGATGCCGACAAATACTGTCGGCATGCGATGCAACGATGCTGCCCATTGCTTCACAGCCTGGACAAAAAATTTTCTTCACGTTTTTATCCGTTGCGAATTATAACTGAAAAAATATGCGCAATGTAATCGTTGCGTAAAGCGTGGAAAGCATGAAAATGTCAGGTGGTTAGGCCATGTACGCCATTGCCATGAATAACGGAAGGATAATTTTATATCAATTGAATAAATGATCAATGATCAAAAATATTTTAATGAATAAGTGAATGTTCATTTAATGTTTTCCAAAAACTTTTTTGTTTCTTCAGGATAGACGGAAATATAATGCGTTCTTACAAAGGCGGAGTTTGGTTTTGTCTGGCCCTGCGACATCAGCGTAATAAGACTGGAAGGCTTTGCCGGCATGTGGCAATCAATACAATTATTCACGATATTGTAACCTGTTGAGGGTGCCAGCTTGCAAAAATTATGATTGTCCGTCTTGTGGCAATTCATACACCGTTGTGAAAATAGAGCCAGGTTATCTCTTTCTTTTACATGCGTATTATGACAGGAAGAGCAATTCATTACATTGGCTTTTATGAAACACTGGCTCTTTGCAAGCAATTGATATTGCTTGCCATGCACATCTATTGCTGTAGTATCAACTGAAGATGTATCCCGATGTACATACTTGGAAAGCTTGTCACCGGGTACAAAATCAAATGTTGACTTATAGGTTTCCCTTGGCCCGGAATGGCACATAGCGCACATGGCTAACTTTTCATCATTCGTTAATGTAGCAGATAAAGCGATATAGCGGGGTTTTTTCTCCAGCGGATTTTCCTCGTGGAAATTGACATGACTGGCAGAGGGCCCATGACAACGTTCGCAGTCAATACCATAAACAATCTGATTTCTGTCAAATTGGTTAATAACCCGGTCTCCTGTAACTTCTTCAAATGTTTTATTGATATAGGAACTATGGCATTCAAAACATCCTATCGTAATATTCCTATCGAACTTTACATTATGCGGAGGGTAATTGGGACTATTGACCCAACTGTTTTCAGGAGCAAAATAGGACACAGGAAGTTGAAAGATATAATTACCCATCCAATAAGCATAACTCTGCCCTTTTCTTCCTGAACCAAAGACAATATCAAAACGGTGTGCCTGCTTTTCCACGTTATCTATATATGCAACCTGGAAAAAGCCACTATCCCTTTGCTCCATGGCAACCTTCAAGGCAGGGCGGTAATAAAAAGCATTTGAACCGGGAGAAAAGGAACCTTTTATGGCATCCTTTGAAGCTGGCCGGCTACTTGAATAATGCGATGTGCTTATATACGTATCGAATATATTTTTATGGCAGTTAATACATTTCGCTGATCCTATATAAGCAACACCTCTTGCATCATTGCTGCCTGTTTTTTCATTGATGCAGGTGGAAAATATTAAAATCAGCGAAATAATTAATGCTGAAACACTCAATTTACTTTTATGTCTTTTCAACTGAAATTATTTAGTTTGTTTTTATAATAACAATTACTACTTACCGACAAAAAAAATGAGAAAAGTGCCTTAAAAAAATCAGGCGGCGGAAACTACCTGCTCATGTTGTAATTTGTGTTTGCAAAGCAAAAAACAACATGAGCAAAAATACGGAGATTAAATTAGTTGGTCAGCCGATTTTAAGTCAGTTATTACAATTGGTAGATAAGTGGTCTTTTAAAAAATTGGTATCGGAAAACAAGAGTGACTATTATTACAAGGATTTTAAGAGTTGGCCTCACTTTAGCCATGGGATGGATATGTAAAAGCGGGGACTGGCAAGGCTTACAAACATTAATAGAAATAAAAAGCGAACGGACTATAAAAGCAACAGGCGTAAAAGAAACCCAGGTTCGTCATTACATCAGCAGTGCCATATCAACAACAAAAAAATTTAATGAAGCCATAAGGGAACATTGGGGCATCGAAAATAATTTGCACTGGATACTGGATGTGGTTTTTAACGAAGACAACAGTATGAAGAGGGCAGGAAACGCAGCAGAGAACTTCTCTGTTATAAGTAAAATAGCCGTAAACTTATTAAATCAATATGAGCATAACAAAGGTGCAAGAAAATTAAGCATGAAGACAAAAAGGAAAAAAGCAGGATGGAGCAATTTTGCTGGTAATTATATACCGGGTGCCAGCAGTTAAAATTAAACCGGCGGGTACTTTGCTATTTGAACTTCCACTTGAAGTATATGGTTGTATGGTCCCGGCTAAAAGTTCATGCACACTATTTAAATTATTTTTTTTCTGGTCTTATAGTCTATTTTTATACCTACTTTTCCAACGATATTTAATTAATATTAAAAATGAGTGTTATGAAATTTCTTTTTTGTTTTCTGATAGTTTGGGTGATGTTACCATTTGCCATGTTTTCACAAACGGCTAATAAGCTAACATCCAAAGAAAAAAAGGATGGTTGGATGCTATTATTTGATGGTGTAAGCTCAAATGGATGGACAACCACCAGTGGTAAAACTGTTCCCCCGGGGTGGGAGGTGAATAATGGTTCAATCACTGCGATAAAGGACGGCAAAGGAGGTGATATTATTTCGGTCAGCGAATATTCGGATTTCGACCTAACCCTTGATTATAACATCGAACCCAAATGTAATAGTGGAGTCAAATATTTTTTTACCAAATATGAAAATGGGGGAAATTTGGGAATGGAGTATCAAATTATTGATGATCAACTGGCTGAAGATAATAAGAAAGAGAATCACCTTAGCGGGTCGTTTTATGACGTACTACCTTCAATTGCATCAAAGAAAAAGATAAATGCCCCGGGTCAATGGAATACCCTGCGGGTTATAGCCAAAGGGAAAAAAGTTGAACACTGGTTGAATGGTGTAAAAATCCTGGAATTTACCCGTGGAAGCAAGGTTTATACCGATGCTGTCGCACTGAGTAAATTTAACAAAACAGTACCTGCATTCGGTTTGGCAGGGAAAGGCCATATCCTGTTGCAGGAACATGGTGGTGTTGTATCATTTAAAAATATTAAAATCAAACTACTGTAAAAAAATAATATGGAAAAGAGACGTGATTTTATTAAGAAAGTAGCTATGGGGTCGGCTGGGCTTGCCTTGGGCGGAACTGCATTTGGGTTTAGTACCAGGAGCTACAAAAATATTATTGGAGCTAATGACAGGATCCGTATAGCTACCATTGGTGTAAACGGCCGCGGAAACAGCATGGCTGGAACCATTGCAAGTCAAAAAAATGCCGGGGTGGCATGTGTTTGCGATGTGGACGAAAGAGCTATCCCTAAGGCTATCAAAACTGTCATGGAGGCTGGGCAGATCAATACACCCCGGTCCGAAAAAGATTGCCGGAAGGTATTAGAGGATAAATCAATTGATGCGATCTATATTGCAACCCCCGACCATTGGCATTCACCGCTTACAATTATGGGTTGCCAGGCGGGAAAACATGTTTATGTAGAAAAACCTTTAAGCCATAATCCGGCCGAGGGTGAAATTGCTGTTGCCGCAGCAAGAAAATATGGCCGGGTAGTTCAGATGGGGGCACAACGCCGTTCTGCACCCGTTATTACCCAGGCTATCGAACAATTGCACAAAGGGATAATTGGCCGGGTTTACTTAGCTAAAACATGGTACACCAATAATAGAAAAGCAACCTTCCTGCAACCCGGTACTATTCCTTCCTGGCTCGATTACGATTTATGGCAGGGCCCTGCTCCCCGCGTTCCTTTCAAAGAAGGTTTGATTCACTATAACTGGCATTGGTTCTGGAATTGGGGAACCGGCGAAGCGTTGAATAACGGTACCCATGAAGTTGATGTTGCCCGCTGGGGCCTTGGGGTTGACTTCCCAACCCGTGTTACTTCGGTAGGGGGCAGGTACCAATTTAAAGATGATTGGCAAACTCCGGATACGCAAATAATCACCATGGATTACCCGGGCCGTGTATCCCTGATGTGGGAGTGCAGAAGCTCCAACGGAAGAAAAATTGAAGGATCGGAACGGGGTGTTATTTTCTATGGCGAAAATGGAAGCTTAGACACGGGAGGAGATGAATATAAAGTTTATGACCTCAGTGGCAAATTGGTTAGCGAAGTGAAATCCCTTATGAAAGAAGACACTATTCAGGGCCGTAATACCGCCAGTCCCAGTTTAGGATTGGATAGCCTTCACGTGATAGACTTCCTTGATGCTATCCGGAATAACCGTCGTCCGAATTGTGATGTTGAATTGGGTCATAAGAGTTGTGTTGCCATGCAATTGGGAAATATATCCTGGCGCATGGGGCGTGATCTTAAAATTGATCCTCAAAATGGGCATATCATTGGGGATAAAGAAGCCCAAAAATTATGGGGCCGTGAATATGAAAAAGGATGGGAACCTAAGATCTAAATACCAGATACTCAATACTCAATACTTAATCTTTAACACACTCATCATGACTTTAAAAAAGTTAAATCCCTTCATTTTCGCTTTCATTGCCTCGCTGGAATTCTGTAATGTTTACGCACAAAACAGAGATATGCTTTTCCTGGAAAAAAACAGGAATAGTCTCATATACCTTCCGTAAATATTTTGAAAAGGACGTCCCTTCCACACTCGATAAGATTAAAGCATTTGGAATCACAGGTATTGAATTTTCTAACCTGTTTGGGAAAACTGCACCCGAATTAAGAAAACTATACTGCACAAGGGATAAAAACGTGTGAAAAATTTTTTGTCCAGGCAGTGAAGCAGTGAGCATCATCGTTGCATCGCCCTCTTGTACTTAATACCATTGGGCAACTTTAATTACGTTTTAAATTAACAATTATTACCCCCTTTTGGAACATCCCGACCTGTGCCGACCTTTCGGCATTTTTCGGGAAAGCCTGTCCCGGTTCATCGGGAGGGATGGGGGTAACCGGGCGTATTTTACTTGGTTATTGTGTAAAATAAATATCACTAATAGGATTAGGTGTATTATTCGCAAAGCTGCTACCAGTATCATTTTGATCTAAAAATTTTGGTTCGAGTTAAAATCAGTAACTGCATAAGCCGCCTCTTTTGGTTCGGTCCCGCCAAGGGCGGGATTCAAAAAATGCGA
>JANOTW010000511.1:0-6202 GCA_031416575.1 Ferruginibacter sp. | reverse complement strand
CCATTAATTTTTTCGCATTGTTAACCAATAAAGGCCAGAAAGCATAAAACTGTTCTTCCGCCCCCACCGACCACAGGATATTGATCAAATCAGGGGCGTATCCAAAATATGAAGCGATATTGGGTATTAAAACCCCATATGCCAGCAGGGTGATAAAAAGGTTATGTTTTACCCCCTGCCCAATAAGGCCCGGCATCAATGCAAGTAAAAGAGCGCCTATAATTAAAACAAGGTAGTAAAGCGGCCAGGTCCTTAAAATACGGCGAATATAGAAATTACGAAGGTTGACCCTGCCTTTTTTTTCCTTTTCTTTCACCAATAAAAACGTGATCAAAAAACCACTCAATACAAAAAACAGGATAACCGCATAAGATTGCATTTTTGTTTTATGGAAACCATAACTGATCAATCCAAAATAATGACTAAACTGATCCGTATGAAAAACCACTACGATCATTGCGGCAATCGCACGAAGGCCGTTGAGGCCGGGAAGGTAAATTTGATGTCTGATGTCCTGATGCCTGATTTATTTCAAAACTTTAATATCCGCTATTTTTTTTGTTGAACTATGCTTCACAAGGGATAAAAACGTGAAGAAGATTTTTTGTCCTGGCATTGAAGCATATGTGGAGCATCGTTGCGTTGATAATCCCGATAGCGAATCGTATCGGGATGCCCTTCTATACAACCATACTTTTTGTCCGGGCTAAGAAGCTATGTGGGGCATCGTTGCATCGCCCTCTTGTACTTAATACCAATGGGCAACTTTAATTGCGTTATACCTGGCGGTTCATCAGGCGCAGTTTATGAACTGGTAGAAGCCCTCCCCTTTTTGAACATCCTGATTTTTTGCATTGGTGTCAGGTTAAAATATTTTTTTAAAACAATGAGGCAACATGAAAACCACAATAGGCTTAGCTCCGTAGGAGCTGCCTCTTTGTAGAAATATGAAAAATACCTCAGTTGCGTGCCATAGGTACGCCCCTTGTAATGCTTTGCAATTCTAATGGGTTGCTCCTACGGAGCAGAACTTCCCGTTGATAATAATTGCTACAAAGAGGTTGCTCCTACGGAGCAGAACTGCCCATTGATAATAATTGTTATAAAGGGGTTTCCTGATAACTATAACTATCGGGACTGAAATTCAATCTGGATAGGCCCTTGGTAGATATCTAAAAAAAAATAACTTGATGCCAATGCGATTTTTCAGGAATGGGAGGCCTTCTGCCAGTTCATTAACTGCGCCTAAAGAATTACTCATTATATCGTAATTAAAGTTGCATGACATAAGCCTGAAAGGCTTGAATTTGAATAGCCGTGGGTGAAACCCATGGTAAATTAAAATTGTGATGACCTCAACCCCGAATGGGGTTGAATTTTAATATCCCAAAAAATTCAGCCCCATTCGGGGTTGTGCCTGATTTTGTCGTTCATTTCCCCGGGTTTCACCCGGGGCTATTCACATTTAACCCCGTTGGGGTTTTTCCGGAAAATAATATAAAGCGATGATTTTGATTTGCATTCAGGCCGGGAGTTCTGAATTTATGAATGGGTTAACAAAACGCAATTAAAGTTCCCCAATGGTATTAAGTACAAGAGTGCCCAAATAAGCCGCGGCTGATGTTTCGCTAATTACAACCTGAGTAAAAATTACAGGTCATTTATTTTCAAATGGCGAACTGTTTTTTGAAATGTGCCGTTATTTGAAGACCCTGTTTTGCCCCCGTCCCTCCCGATGAACCGGGACAGGCTTTCCCGAAAAATGCCGAAAGGTCGGCACAGGTCGGGATGTTCCAAAAGGGGAGGTCTTCTACCAGTTCATAAAATGCGCCTAATGAATTGCTCAGTATAACGCAATTAAAGTTGCCCATTGGTATTCAGTACACGAGTGCGACGCAACGATGATGCCATGGAACACTTCAGCCCGGACAACAAAATAAGAATGTATAGAAGTGTCCCGATACGCTTCTCTATCGGGATAGACTGTCCCGATACGCATTCGCTATCGGGATTATCAACGCATCAATGATGCCCATTGCTTCACAGCCTGGGACAATAAAAAAACAAAGTTGAATAGAAGTACGACTCAAGATACCCTAACGGAAAATCATTGAACCAATTAAAAATCAACATTTCAGCGCCCAAAAGCCCGGTCCAGAAAATTTAAAAACACCATCCTAAACTGCGGGAAGGCAATGGTTCCTGAAATTAAAGGACTTACAAACCGAAGGAAACCAGACATCAAAAAATCAGGCATCAGCCATAAAAAATCATGAACCAGACAACCCTTCTAAAATCTTCTTCAAATTTTCCTTGTAAACGGTAAAACTGAATTTCTGAATTACTGCCTGCCGGTTAGCGATAAAAGCTGTTTTATTACTAATTACTTTGATGATGGCATTGGAAATCTCCTGCCTGTCATCAGGGTTGATCAATAATCCGAATTTCCCGTTGTCCAATGCGTCAACGGAGCCATCTTTATTACCAGCTATTACGGGTTTACCATAATACATGGCTTCGATAAACACGATCCCGAAACCTTCCTTCTTACTGGGCATGATGTATAGATCGGCGATATTGTAATGTGCCGCCAATTCTTCATCCGGTATAAATCCGGTAAAAATTATGTTACCCTCCAGCTTCAATTCCGAGATGATGGCATCTACCCTTTCTTTTTCCACATCATCATATTTACCTACTACCAGGTATTTGATCAGTGTATATTTTTCTTTTAGTTCTTTAATAGCATACAATACATTGTCGTACCCCTTATATTGTTCTTTGGACGAAAGCCGGGTAAGTGTGATCAATACCATATCATCCCCACTTAAACCGTAGCGTTTTAATAGATCTTCGTTTTTTTTTGTTTCAAGCGGCGCCTGCAAAAATGGATCGAGGCAGTTATTCAAAACGGTGAATTTTTTTTCATCCAGGCCATGCGTGGCCATCATCGTTGCTTTTGTAAACCTGCTTACCGCTATTACCTGGTCGCATTTACCCAACATATACTTTTTCCAGAAAGGAAAATGGTTCCACACTTCTATTCCATGCGCTAATAAAACAAGCCTGGTTTTTGGAGAAAATATTTTAATTAAAAACCCTGCCAGTAATAAATTGCTATGGCTTAAAATTACCTGCTTACTATTGATCCCCTGACGGGTGGCGGCATATACAAACCGTAATTTATTTTTGCCAAAACCCTTGAATACGGAGGCAGGAAAATATTTTTCACGTACATCCCCCTGCTCATCATACATGGAAAAAACTTTCAGCGCCGCACCCGGGTGATCGTTTGCCAGCTCATATAAAGCCTTGCCTGCCACCCTGGAAACTTTTTCAATACCACCCGTGGCCGAAAATATCCTGAGCGTCAAGAATAATGTTGAATCAGGCATGCTGGTGATTTTCGATTAACATGGCGGTTAGGTACAATGACCAATGCATTTCACCTTTAATAAATTTTTTATAATTTCCATTGTTATCATTTCGCATGATGTCACTGGCGAATTCATCCCTGGACAGCCATTCTTTAAAGGGAAATGAAAAACCCATTTTGGGCCGGTTCCAGATGGGTTCCGGCAAAATATCCTTAAACGAATCAATCAATAATTGCTTGCGAAGAGGCCCTGCATATTTTTCAATGGAATTAATTTGCAGGGTCAGCCTGATAAATTCCGCATCCAGGAAAGGCACTCTTATTTCGAGCCCGTGCGCCATACTCATTACATCACAATCACGCAACAACTGGTTTTGCATATACATGTTGCTCTCCATCCAGCTCGCCTGGTTTTGCGGGGTCATGTGATCAATATTGGGTAAATGTGGCTGTTCGGATAATATGCTCCATATTTCATTTTCGTCCGCTTGTAAATTAGCGGCAATTTCATGGGGCGTAAACTGGCCCCGCAAAAACAGGTACTTCCCCACTGGCCCCTCAATGCTTAAGTAAACCAGGCGCCGGAACCTTTGTAACCCGATAAACCGGCCAGCCCTTAGCACGGAATTGGGTAATTCCCCGAATAACAAGGCCGCTTTTATCCTGTTAAAGGAAGGGTATCCCCCGTAAAGCTCATCGCTGCCAACCCCCGACAATACCGCTTTTAAGCCGCTTTCCCTCGCAAACTTGCTGATAAACCAGGTATTGATACCATCAGAACCGGGCAGGTCCATGGCATTGATAATGGAAGGGAAATATTGGTGAAATTCATCCTCTTTCAGCAAATGCTGGTGGTGGTTGCAGGTTAAATTTTGTTGTAAGATATCCTGGTATTTTTTTTCAGAAAACTGGTCCTGCTCAAAATAAAGGGAAATAGTATTCAGTTGCGCCTGGTGATCATTCGCCAGTAAGGCGATAATGCTGGAATCGAGGCCGCCACTTAAAAAAACCCCAATGGGTGCATCGGACAACAGGTGCCGCTTTACCGCCCTTCGTAAACAATCATTTACCTGGCGCACCGCCTCCTTCCTGTCGCTGATCTTCTCCAGGTAACTATACCGGTTAAATGGTTCCTGGTAAATAGTTCCACTGACTGCATGATACCGGAGCCAGCTACCCTTTTCAAGCGGATAGGCATCTTGTAAAGTTGTAATGGGTTCGGGCAGGTGCCCGTAAGCCATCAGGTAAACGGGCCAGTGGGGGTTCTTTTTTTGAAGCCAGGGAATATTTGCGAACGCCCTTATTTCAGATGCAAAAACCAGCCCTTGTTTTGAAATGGCATAATACAATGGCTTGATGCCTGACGCATCCCTTACGAGGTAAAGACTGGCTGTAACAGCATCCCATAAGGCAAAGGCGAACATTCCATTGAACCGTTTGAATGCCGCTGTGCCCCAGGTGGCGAATGCCGCTAATATTACTTCGGTATCACTGGAAGTGGTAAAATGGCAACCCGCATTTTTGAGTTCGTCTTTTAGTTCGGGGTAATTGTATAGCTCGCCGTTGTAAGATATCCAATAGCGCCGGTCCGCATATTGCATTGGCTGATGGCCCGCAGGTGTAAGATCAATAATAGAAAGACGGCGGTGCCCCAACACCAGGTGGGCTTCTTCCTGGCACCATATCCCCTCATCATCGGGCCCTCCCGCCTTAAGTAAACCGCACATTTCCTTTACCAATGCTTCAATAGAAACGGTTGGTAAGGAACGATCAATCATTCCTGCGATCCTGCACATTATTTCGTGCTTTCCTCCCTCAATTCCTCTGTCAATGCGGTTTTGTGTTTTTTATTGATATAGTAATCATAATTGGCTGTAAAATCCATATAAGTATTACGGATACCATCTTTCAAATCAATTACCGCCTTCCATCCCAGTGCATTGATCCTGTCCACATTCAATAATTTACGGGGCGTACCATCGGGTTTGCTGTCATCAAATACCAGCTTCCCTTCATAACCCGTGATCTCTTTAATGATCATTGCCATTTCCGCAATCGTATGATCTATCCCCAGGCCGATATTAACTATTTCGGGGTGTTCGTATTCCTGCATTAAAAAATAACAGGCGCTGGCCATATCGTCCACATGCAAAAACTCACGCCTTGGGCTACCCGTTCCCCAGATGGTTA
The DNA here is from genome assembly GCA_031416575.1 of Ferruginibacter sp. Taxonomy (GTDB): domain Bacteria; phylum Bacteroidota; class Bacteroidia; order Chitinophagales; family Chitinophagaceae; genus Ferruginibacter. The sequence goes on along the minus strand of JANOTW010000511.1, from coordinate 636 downwards.
CATTGTCGGAATTATTGATTTTGGCTTCATGAAATTTTCTTATCAATGCCGGTAATACATGCGAATTCTGCAGGTCATAATTATCTCCCGGCCCATATAAATTGGTGGGCATGGCGCTGATAAAGCGGCATCCGTACTGCATATGGTAATATTCACACATTTTAATCCCGGCTATCTTTGCAATCGCATAAGCCTCATTGGTAGGTTCCAGCGCCCCGGTCAGTAAATATTCTTCCCTGATGGGTTGCAAAGCATTCTTTGGATAAATGCAACTGCTGCCCAGGAATAATAATTTGGTAACCCCGGCCTTGTACGATTCGTGGATGACGTTATTTTGTACGGAAAGGTTATCATAAATAAATTCGGCCGGGTAGGTATTATTGGCATAGATACCGCCTACTTTCGCTGCCGCTAAAATTACATACTGCGGTTTTTCGGTTGAAAAGAATTCCCGGACAGGCTGTTGTTCCCGAAGGTCAAGTTCCTTTGAAGTACGGGTGATAATATTGGAATAACCAAGCCCGGTTAGTAATCTTAATATCGCACTTCCCACCAGTCCACGGTGGCCGGCGATGTAAATTTTGTCTGTAAGGTTCATTTTGAGGTTGAGGTTGATGGTTGATGGTTGATGGTTGG
>JANOTW010000510.1:0-3734 GCA_031416575.1 Ferruginibacter sp. | reverse complement strand
CCATCCCATTTTTCCCTTTATCTCCGTATAGTGCGATTGCAGCTTTGTCCTTAAGCACATTTACGCTTTCAATATTTTCGGGATTGACCTTTTTTAATTAGTCATTACTAATTGTTTTTCCATCCAAGATGATCAACGCTTTTTCATGATTCTTCAATGTGATTACCGGGACAGTATCAGCTTTGTTGTCAGCCTGAATATTTTTATTGGAAGCGGAGGGTAGGATGTTAATTCCGGTTTGATTGCTTTGCTTTGCCAAGGCATATCTTTCAATAGCCGCCAATACATTTTTCGCAATACTTTCTTTGCCATCTTCGGTTTGCAGGTAAGCTAAATCTTTTTCATTGGTGATATAGCCAGCTTCAATTAACACGGATGGGCAGGAGCTTTCCTGCAAAACCCTAATTCCTGTTTCCCGTTGTTGAAGAAGTTGGATAACTGGTAATTTATAGTCATTGCTAAACTCATTTATGATGGCAGAAGCAAAAAGTTTACTGCTTCCTGAATTAGCATAGTTGTCTTTCGCAACCCATACACTCATTCCTGTTTTTGTATTGGCTCCCTCAATGGATGTTGCAGCAATGTGGACAGAAACAAACAGGTCAGCATTTTGTGCTTTGGTAAAAGCGGCTTTTTCCTTCACAGATTGGAAGACATCGGTTTCCCTTGTAAATACAATATTGATGTTAGCAATACTATTCAATGCTTTTATCTTTTTAATGATAGCAAGCGTAAGGTCTTTTTCTAGAATATTACCAACCAGGCTTTGGGCACCTTTGTCATCGCCGCCATGCCCGGCATCAATCACCACCGTGATTGTTTTTCCATTATAACTATGCTTGCTTTGTTTAAAAGTTTTAGCCTTTAAAGTAAATGCGGCGAATACCAAAACGGTTAATGGTAGTGCGAGCAAGCGGCCAATATAGCCAACTTTTGAATTTCTGTTTTTTGTCAACATCATGAGTCTGCGTTTTATAGATGAATAGAAAAATGGGTTTGATAAATTAAAACGATGCTGGGGGTAAGTGGCCTGCAAAATCATGGCGGCAAAGGCTTCGGTGTCATTGTCTTCCACGGCTATTTTATCGGCCATAAATTCGTGGATCATGTTTAATTCTTTGCGCATTAGCCAAAAGAAAGGATTGCACCAAAAAAAGATGAGCGTCGCATTTAAAAACAGTTTATCGTAGCTGTGCTTTTGCCGAACATGTGCCAGTTCGTGTTTAAATATCTGATGCCCGGTGGTACTCTCCGGGTCAATGTGGTCGTTCCAGAAAATGTATTTTAAAAAAGAAAACGGCGTGCCTTTGGCGGTAGTATTAACGAAATAAATATTTTCTATCAGGCTGTGCCGGTGCTTAATAAACAGGGCACGGATCTTTATAAGCGCCTGTATAAAAAGGGTGAGAAAAACCAATGATGTAATGCAATAAAAAAGCAGCATCGCCTGCTCTGGGGAAAAATGAGACCGCCTTGCAATTATTACAATTTCATCCAGGTATTCGCTGCCATTTACTACCTGTAAAAGTTTAATGCTTTGCGGTGCAGGCTGATCTGCATTGTGCCAGATATTGATCTGTATCAATGGCAATGCAAGTGATAGTAATACCGCCGCCAATAAATAAAACCTGTTATACTGGTGAAATATTTTGTTTCGCAACATAAACCAGTAATAGCCAAATAAAATGCCGGAACAGATAATTACTTTTAATAAGTAGAATGCGAATGCAAGCATGATTTTAAATTTTTGTTGCGGGTTATGAGTTATAAGTTACGAGTTGTGCGTACAAGTTATAGGTGATGGCTGATGAGTGATGAATTACGGGTAATGAACAATGGGTTGCTGTGAAGTTCCTTATTTGATATTGTTAATGTATTTAAGTAGCACATCAGCAAATTATCTGCCCTTTTTCAATTGCTTCAAAAGCAATTCCAGGTCCTCCACGCTTAAATTATTTTCTTTTACCATAAATGAAACAGCATTGCTAAAGCTGCCTTCAAAATATCCTTTCACGAAACTCTTCATGCTGGTCTTGCTGTAAGCGTCCTTACTTACCAGCGGGAAATACTGGTGCATACGGCCAAATACTTTCAGCCCTACGAATTCTTTTTCAGTCAAAATTTTTATGATGGTGGCTACCGTGTTGTTGTGCGGTTTGGGATTGGGTAGTTCTTCGATGATCTCTTTTAAAAATGCTTTGTCTAATTTCCAGATCGCCTGCATTATTTGTTCTTCTGCTTTGGTCAATACTTTCATGATAAATTATTTTACGCTTTGCTGAAACAAACTTATAACTAATATTTTAGTTTTACAACTATTTTTTTAGTTAACTGGCAGGTTTAACATTTGCGGATGAAAATTAATTTTTATTGACGGGTTGCATTGGGTTAATTTTGCAGCACCGGAAAACATTTTTTAGGATTAGGTGTATCATTCGCAAAGGTGCTACCCACAACATTTGAGTCTATGAATTTTGGTTCGGGTTAAAATCAGTAACTGCATAAGCCGCCTCTTTTGGTTCGGTACCGACGTAGTCGGTATTAAAAAATGCGATGCATATTTTTTGAAAGAAGCAAAAGCAGCGGCGTTGCAGGAGTTACGTCCCGATTGGCATCGGGAGGGAGGCAAATGCAACGAATTTAAAAGAGAAAGCAAATACAGCAGCGCATTTGCGAATAATACACCTAATCCTAACATTATTATAGGAAATGTCTTTTAGAAAATATTGATAAACCGGGTAGGCCGCCGGATAGCGATATGGTTGTTGGCAAGATGATTATATTTGCCGGATTGATAGCCGGGTGATTGGTTCAATCTACGCATCAATGAAAGTACCACAATGGTATGCGGTACAAGGGAGTGACACAACGATGTTGAGCAAAGAATTTTTGCCGGGACAAAAAAAATTACGAAATATAGATTGTTTTGGAAACCCCCTCTGCAAAAGCCGGGCAGGTAATAAAAACAAATAATGGTAACAGTAAACACAAAACAGTAAACACAAAACAAACCTATGTCTCAGGCAATTGTAGAATTAAAAAATGTAAATATTTACCAGGGTAGCAGCCTTATTTTAAGTGATGTAAATATTAATGTAGATAAGGGGGAATTTGTTTACCTGGTGGGTAAGACAGGTACTGGTAAAAGCAGTTTGTTAAAAACATTGTATGGCGATTTAACGCTGACAGAAGGCGAAGGAACCGTGGTTGGTTACAACCTGAAGGAATTGGATTGGAAGAAAGTACCTTTCCTGAGACGCAGCCTGGGCGTGGTTTTCCAGGATTTTCAATTGCTAACCGACAGGAACTTAAATGATAATCTGAAATTTGTTTTGAAAGCTACCGGCTGGAAGGATGAAAAACTAATGGATGAAAAAATATCGGATGTACTGGATAAAGTGGGTTTAAAAACCAAGGGCTTTAAAATGCCTTTTGAACTGAGTGGCGGCGAACAGCAACGGATTGACATAGCAAGGGCCTTATTAAATTCGCCCCGGCTGATATTGGCTGATGAACCTACGGGTAACCTTGATCCGCAAACGAGTGATGAAATCATGCAGTTACTCTTTCATATTTCCAAAGACTATGGTACCGCTATCGTGATGGCAACGCACGATTATATGGTGATCAATAAGTTTCCGGCAAGGAAAATAAAAACAGAAAGAGGGAAAGTGTATGATAATGCAAGTATTGTAGATTAAGAGGGTGGGCAATGGTTGATGGTTGATGGTTGT
>JANOTW010000509.1:0-2843 GCA_031416575.1 Ferruginibacter sp. | reverse complement strand
GGATATGGATTTACAAATAATTCAGAAGTAATTGAAGTAAGCAGGGGAGTTAAAAAAAATACTACTTCAGACTACATTACCAGCCACAAGCCATTTTATTTTTCCGTAAAACTTCCGGAAGGGAATTATGATATAAAACTTTTACTGGGCGATATGGAAGGAACCTCGGCCACCACCGTAAGAGCGGAATGCAGGCGTTTATTTTTGTTAAACAAACGGACGAAAAAAGGTGAAATAAAAACCATCTCATTTACCGTACATTTAAGGGACAGTTTGATAAGGGGCCCCAGTGGAAATATTACAGCCAAAGTAAGGTTAAAGCCAAGGGAAATTACTTACATGCATTGGGATAATTTATTGACGATAGAATTTAATGATTCGATGCCAAAAGTTTGCGCAATGGAAATATCACCCAATCAAACTGCTACCACAATATTTTTGGCAGGCAACTCCACCGTAGTGGACCAGGACAGGGAGCCTTGGGCCGCATGGGGGCAAATGATACCATCTTTTTTTAAAGCCGGAAAAATCGCAGTAGCGAATTATGCGGAATCAGGGGAAACATTAAAAGCCTTCAAAGGTGAAAGAAGGTTGGATAAGATATGGAGCATGGCCAAACCCGGTGATTATCTATTTATGGAATTTACACACAACGATCAAAAGCCCGGAGGTAGTTACCTGGAAGCGAATACGACGTATAAAGAAACACTGAAGTCGTGGATTGCAGAAGCAGGAAAGAGAAATATCATTCCAGTATTGGTAACGTCTATGCACCGCCGCAGCTTCGACAGCCTCGGCAATATCATCAATACATTGGAAGGTTACCCGGAGGCCGCCAGGCAAACAGCCAGGGAGGAAAATATAGCGCTGATAGATTTGAATGCGATGAGCAAGATAATGTACGAAGCATGGGACCCGCAGCAATCAATAAAAGCATTTGTACATTACCCCGCCAACACTTTTCCCGGCCAGGATAAAGAACTAAAAGACAATACGCATTTTAGTACTTATGGCGCCTGGCAATTGGCAAAATGCGTGGCATTAGGAATAACTAACGCGAAACTCCCGATTGCAAATGAGTTCAATAAAAACACGCCAAAATTTGATCCCGCCAACCCGGATGATTTTAGCAAATGGTATTGGCCGTTAAGCCCATTAACAGCGGCGGTAAAGCCGGATGGGAATTGATTGCTACAGTAGGGTAAATGAGGTGAGTTATATAGAAAGTTATTATGGGATATACCCGTTAGAATGGGAAAAATGTGTAGTTTTGAAAAAAAGTGGTTATGCTCCAGACACTTAACAATTCGCAGCTTGAAATACTTAAGATTTTAAACTACCTAAAAGATGAAAATGATCTGTTAGAGATCAAGTCTTTACTGGTTGCTTACCTTTCAGATAAAGTAGTGCGTAATGCAGACCAGGCTTTTGATGAAAAAGGGTATATCGCCGAAGTTTTTCAAAATTGGAAAAATGAACATTTCCGTAAATAAGGGAAGATGACTGTAGTAATTGATTGCAATATTCTTGTCATCTGCCTTACTTCCAGATCACCATATCACAATATTTATAAGGCAATTGTAGCTGGGGATTTTACACTTGCTGTAACTACTGATATTATTTTGAATACGAGGAGATTATTGAAAAAAAATATGGCCCCTCTACCAGCAATGCATTCATTGCCTTACTGAATGAACTACCCAATGTACATCTGTTTACAACCTATTTTCATTGGCAACTTATCACAGCAGATCCGGATGATAATAAGTATTGTGACTGCGCAGTAGCTGCTCAGGCGGACTTTATTGTGACTGAGGACAGGCATTTTGATATCTTACAAAAAACACTTTTTCCCAAATTGGTTGCAATTCCTATTGAAGCTTTCTCAGGAATGTTTAAATAGTGTTGAAGAATTTTATGGTTATCCCGATTAAACGGAGGAGCTTTAATTCTACCGGTCAAATCATCAATACCCTGGCAGAGTATCCGCATGCCATAAGGCAAACTGCCAAATAAGAAAATGTGCATTGATCAATTTTAATGTAATGAGAAAAATGTTGTGTGAAACCTGAGCGGACGAAAAATCTACTAAAGCCTTTGTACATTACCGCCAACACTTTTCCCGGCCAGGACAAACAGCTAAAAGATGATACGCATTTTAGTACTTATGGCACCTGGCAATTGGCAAAATGCGTGGCACTTGGAATAAGCAATGAGAAACTTCCCTTTGCAAAAGAGTTAAACAAAAACGCTGTAAAATTTGATCCCGCCAACCCCGATGATTTTAGCAAATGGTATTGGCCGTTAAGCCCATTAACAGCGGCGGTAAAGCCAGATGGGAATTGATTGGACGAAGGTTGAAGGCTTCACGGTTGATGGAAGGATTGTGATGGCTGGAGGTTGATGGTTAATTACATTATGAAAAATTTTTGTCCGGGCAGTGAAGCAATGTGGATCATCGTTGCATCGCCCTCTTGTACTGAATACCATTGGGGAACTTTGATAGCGTTATACCGGGCGGTTCATCAGGCGTAGTTAATGAACTGGCAGAAGATATCCCCTTTTGGAACATCCCGGCCCGTGCCGGTCTCTTCGGCATTTTTCGGGAAAGGGCCGGGGGCAAAACAGGGCCTTCAAACTATGCCTCACTTTAAAAAACAGTTCGCCCTTTAATAAACAACCGGCCTGAAAATTTCATACTCGTTGTATTTAGCGAAACATCAGCCCCGGTTTATTTGGGTACTCTTGTACTGAATGATATATGCCGTTTAGCGGTTAAGATGTTTTTTTGAATATTGATAACTATTTTCTTCTTCAACACATCAAAACGCCTTAAAGGCAAT
>JANOTW010000508.1:0-2262 GCA_031416575.1 Ferruginibacter sp. | reverse complement strand
GTTTAATTGAAGAAAGCAAGGGCAATATACCGGCAGCCATTGCAGCAGCTAAAAAAAGTATCAGTAAAGCATACAGTATTGAAAAAGAAAGCAAGTTAGATAAATTGGGATATGATTTAAAAAGCGAAGACCTTAACTGGGACCGGCCTATGCCGCAAGATGCATTGGGTTTATTAAAATTTACCTGGCCGGACTATCCTTTGAATGTGGAAGAAAATAAATTATTGGAATTAGAATGGAAAAATTTTAAAAATGATTGCCAGGAGAAAATTAATGAATTGAAAATAAAGCAGGAAAAATTAGAGCAGGATTATATTACCATATCCGGTTTGCGTTATCAGCAGATTATGCTGGCAAGTAAAAATGGGCAATATGCACAGTTAATACCCGGCTATGCAGCTAAAGCAATAAAAAAATTAGGTCCCGGGGTTAACGATGTAAATGGCAATATAACTTTTTTATTTTCAAATGCGGTGGACCCAATTTTAAAAGCAGTTAGTAAGGTAGAACAATATGAAAAAACACTGGCAGAAAAACAGGAATTATTGGATAAAAAATATGAAGACCAAGTGGGAGAAGGCAGGCCAAATCCTTTAGAAGCAATATGCCAGGATGAAAATGCAATCCGTACAGAATTTTTAAAAGCTGCTAACGGTGAAATGCAAAGCGCATACAGGCAGTACCTGAATTATGCAAGCCGCAGAACAAGCGAGCTGTTATACTATTATCAATACACTTTATGGCCCGAACAATTTGAACTGATGAAGGTAAATGCACAAATTGCCTGGTTAACGCAGATAAAAGATCAGGGGGTATCATTTAAAGATAAAAGCAGTTGGTGCAAAAATGATGTACCTAAAACAAAAAAAACCGGAACATTACAAAACTTTGATGATGTGCATTGCGAATACGTGAGTACCATGAACATCGGTGTATATAAAATAACTTCCAGTTGCAGCAATTTAACCGGCGAGTTTGATTTTGAAGGATTAAAAATTAATGTAAAAGACAACGTGGAAACCGGTAAATATTCATGTACCGTAATAGCAGGTGTTAGTAAAAGTATTGGGCCAACCGGTTTAGAAGGAAATGTAACAGCAGGTGTTTTGGTGGAAGGTGACAATAGTGGAACTACAGATTTTGGAGTTGTTGGGAGTGCGTCTGTTGAAGCTGGACCGGTAACAATAACAGGTGTGGATGTAAGAGCTACAGTTAACAGCGGTGTAAGTACATCGGGCAAAGGGATATTAGGTGGCCAGAAATAAATGATAAGAAACTTAAACTCATAAAAATGAAATATTTTTTTTTAATCACCATCTTATTTATTTCATTGCATACCCTTTCGCAGGATTGCAGTAAAGAATTATTGGCCAAAAAACCAGGAACCTGGAAAGCCGGGCAACAGGGGCAAATTTTTAAAGTAACTAAAGGGGATTTAGTAAGAGAAAAAGCAATAATATCCAGCATCCACAAAATGATTGCATCGCAATACAAACCCATTGGATGTCAGGTAAGTTACAGTACTGTTTATGGAAGCAACTATCCCACTCCCGAACAACCCTGGATAGCAGACACCTACCATTACGCAATGTATATACTCAGGTATCTATGCGACCAGCAGAGTACTGATAAATCAAAATATTATGTTGATATTGCAACACCTACAACAGTAAATATTACCGCTAATGCCATGTTCTGGTTAAATAGCCTGTACGCTGCTAACCTTGCTCCCGATGATTTCAGGGGATATTTAAAATTGACAAAAAGACCAGTAAAAAAAGATGGCTATTATTTTATGGGTGAAGAACAAGCAGGTTACAAATCAACAATTTTTGAGTATCGCTGGTTGATTACTTACAATGATACACTTCCGTTTTCCTATATCAGCCGCAAGGAATATTTATTGATTCAAAGAAAAAGATTAGAGAAGGATGTAAAAGACAACCCAGGTGAAAAAGCATTTCTCGAACAGTATTTTAAAAATATAAATGATTACCTGGCCAAACCAGAAAATGAATTGAGTAAGCCTGCCATTTGTATATGGAATGATGAACAACGATTCAAACAATTTGTTGAGGAAGGCACCAACGGTTCATTCATTGCAGTAAAACCAAATTTGGATTATTACCGTAAAAAGTTGCCAAAATCATCGCCGCAATTTTTCACCGTGGTATATAAAATATCAAAGGGCGACCCCGTGTTTGAAGAGAATATTGAAGCTATAAAAAAAGCAGTTGATTTTGCAACACTGAAAAATATGCT
>JANOTW010000507.1:0-6007 GCA_031416575.1 Ferruginibacter sp. | reverse complement strand
AAAAATAATTGAATCATCAACAAATATTCTCAATGAAAATTTTGCTTGATGAATGTGCTAAAAACCTTCCTTATCCTCTCCTTTGGAGAGGAATTAAAGGTGAGGTTAAAAAAAAACACAGGTTTTTAGAGATGCCCTTAAAAGAATTGCTGAATATTTACAATAAAACAACCAGTAATAATCCATAGAATAAAATAATTCTTGCATACAATCAAGCCCCTTGCATTAGCCGGGTCAAGCCATCAGGCGCAAGACTCCAGTCCTGTGTCCACTTGTTACTAAACTTTGCTATCTTTTACTTTGGCACAGGAAGGCTCTGCTGAAATGCCCACGCCTCATTCCTGCGCCTGGGGTGATGTAGCAGGATCAACAAATAAAACAACTACCACCATGACAATACATGATACTTCAGGCCTATTACTTTGGAAATTTGATTATGAAGCGAGCGGTTCAATTGGAGGAAGTTCAGAAAAATTAACAAAGGCTCTTATGAAAAAAGCTTCTAAAAAATTCCCATATAATAATTAGAACCACAGCCGCCAATGGGTTTGCCTTTGCCAAAATACGGGCGGACGGAAGCCGTGTTTCAACTTTTTGTTTTTCAATTTGGCTTCATATCCAGCTTGACTTTATTAATTTAGCTATGTGCAAATCATCAACTTTTATTTATAAATTTAGCTTCAGTTAGCCCGGCGGACGGATTTCTATTTCCCCCACTTTGGCAAGCCCTGTTAGTTGTGTGCCACCCTACAGAACAGTCTTTAGTTCGCCAAAATTGCTTAAATTTGAAAAACATAAACTTAAATCATGGATGGACGAGTAATAAATATTGACCCCGAAATTTTGGGCGGAACACCTGTCTTTTTTGGAACAAGGGTGCCAATTAAGAATCTATTTGATTATTTGGAGACTGGAGATTCAATTGAGGTTTTTCTTGAAGATTTTGAAGGAGTTAGCAAGGATCAAGTTATAAAAGTGCTTATAATGTCCCAAAAATTAATTGAATCATCAACAAATATTCTCAATGAAAATTTTGCTTGATGAATGTGTTACCAAACGTTTAAAAAAGCATTTGGAAGAATACGAAGTTTTTACGGTTAGAGAATTGGGGCTAGGTGGAATAAAAAATGGAAAGCTAATGACATATTGTGTCGAAAACAGCTATGACATTTTATTTACCATTGATAAAAACTTAATGTTTCAACAAAACCTCGAAAAATATCCAGTTACTATTGTTGTATTAAATTGTATGACAAGCAAAATTGAAGAACTCGTTACATTCTTACCATCGTTCAAATTACAGGTTAACAAATTACAAAAATATCAGGCCTACATCATTGATAAATAAGGGCGAACACACAACATACATCCAGGTAGAAGAAATGCCCCCGTTAGAAAAGAGCTAACGGGGGCATTTTTGCTACCTCGCCTATCCCGGTTTTTCGGGAGTGTTAAGCGCACACGGACACCAACAGTACCCGTCTTTCATTTGGGGCAAAGCGTAATGTCTATGCCATGCTTTTCCAGTCCGTACTTTTGCTGGTACCTGCACTTTGGGTGGCGGTGGTGGCAGGATAAAAAACCGGATGAGATCAATAAACTGGATGACATAAGGGCATCTCTAAAAACCTTCCTTATCCTCTCCTTTGGAGAGGAATTAAAGGTGAGGTTAAAACAAAAACACAGGTTTTTAGAGATGCCCTTAAAAGAATTGCTGAATATTTACAATAAAACAACCAGTAATAATCCATAGAATAAAATAATTCTTGCATACAATCAAGCCCCTTGCATTAGCCGGGTCAAGCTCCCCGCTCTTTTGCCGGGAGGTTGGGGGTGAGGTAAAACATTAAATTTAACAACTATTTTTCTTAGATTGTATCATGAAAAAATTAATCGTTTTATTTTTCTTTTCAGCAATATGCTTTGCATTTGTAAGCATTACAGATAAATCCGGTGGAGATGAACCTGAATACATTGAACCCAGCAAACAAAGAACCGGGGATGCAGCAAAGGGTTATAATTATTTAATTACCGGCGATTATTTAAAGAGTGGCATCCCATACAGTTTGTTTTTTTTAGGTGCATCCAAAGACACCAATAATTTTTTACAACGCACTGGCAACAATAAAAACCTCCGGTATGATTTTACCGCCGTAAAGGCGCCCAATGGCGAGTTGGTGGTAGCGCCCAATTGCCTGCAATGCCATGCCCAGGTTTTTGATGGTAAACTGATTGTAGGCTTAGGCAATTCATTATCCGATTACACTGTTAACAGGCAAGCCAGTGCTTTACTGGCAGAAACTTATTTAATAAACGTAGCCGGCGAAAATTCAAAACAATATCAAGCTGCAAAAAATTTCATCAGGTCCATCAAAACAATTGCCCCAAATCTGATCACCAGTACAAAAGGGGTGAACCTGGCCGATCGTTTAGCCTACCTGCTTGTTTCGCACAGAGATCCATTAACATTGAAATGGAGCGACAAAAATTTAATGGAATTGCCCACAGAAATAATTCCAACCGATGTGCCTGCCTGGTGGTTGCTCAAAAAGAAGAATGCCATGTTTTACAATGGTTTTGGCCGTGGCGATTTCGGACGTTTTTTAATGGCTTCCAATTTACTAACGGTATCAGGTATCGCTGAAGCAAAAGAAGTGGACAGCCATTTCAATGATGTACTGGCTTATATCAATTCCATACAACCACCCAAATATCCCAAAGCCATTGATACCTCCATGGCTGCCGAAGGGAAAACTATTTTTATGGTTACCTGTAAAAAATGTCATGGCACTTATGGTGAGGATGCCGCCTACCCCAACCTGCTGATACCAGCGAATATTATTAAAACAGATTCAGCATTATATACTTCCAATTATTCCAATCCGCAGTTTGTAAACTGGTTCAATAAAAGCTGGTTCACTACCGGCGATCATCCGGCAAAGCTGGTACCCTATCGCGGATACATAGCGCCACCGCTGGATGGTATTTGGGTAACGGCGCCCTACATGCACAATGGATCCGTACCCAACCTGGAAGCGATGTTAAATAGTAAAATACGCCCAACCTACTGGCAGCGAAGTTTTTCAAATCCCAGTTATAATTATGATATCCCTGGTTGGTACTTTGAACCAAGAGATGAACCCGGTAGTAACGAAGTTTACAATACCACATTAAAAGGCTTTAGCAACAAGGGGCATTATTTCGGCGATAAATTATCAGGCACGGAACGGCGATCTGTAATTGAATATTTAAAGACGTTGTAGAAAAAGGTGTAAGGCGAAAGGTTTAAGGAGGAAGGGTTTAGGTGTAGGGTTTAGGGGACAGCACTCTTTATCATCCGCAGTTTTAGGTACATGTTATTTTTCTGTTTGTAAGCCGGCCAATAACCCTGATTAAGCTTCAGTGGCGACGCTCCGTTGAAAATTTGTTTTTCAATTAAGCTTATGGACGGAGTAGGGTTTTTGTCTGTGGGTTTGTAGTTATGGTTTAGCTTGTAGTTGAAGGATTCTCTATTTAAGGATGTAACGCCTTATGATTAATACAGCCTCTGCCGCATTACAAAATCAACTTCAATTTATAATCAGGTTCAATAAATAGTTCTTGAATATAACAGCTTTACAATAACCGCCGACGGCGGCTATCAGCTCCTTCGGTGGTTATGGCAAAGGGTATAATAGTTTGTCATTATTACTGTTACTACAACCCGCAAAATATCGGTAGGGCAAAGCGTGCCGCAGGTACGCAACAATAATTATAGGCCGGTATTGCGTACCTATGGCATGCCGCAATCCTTATTTTTTTTCTTCTATACTTCGCAACGGACAAAACCGTGAATAATTTAAACTGTGAAAGGGATAAAATAGTAATACTTGCTTTGTTCAATAAAAAAAATCAGGCTCGTGTTTAATTTAAAACGTAATAAAAGTTGCCCAATGATATTAGGTACAAGTCCCGATTCAAGTGTAACATCGGGATGCCGACAAATACTGTCGGCAAGCGATGCAAGGATGATCCACATTGCTTCACAGCCTGGACAAAAAATTCTTACCCTCGTTTTTATCCCCTGTACAGTATAGCTTGAAAAGTTCACTAATTTACCCATTGCCCAGTATAACAATATCTTGTGCCTACGGCACATAAACCCACAAACTATTCCGGATTAAAACTTTTAACTCCACCACCACTTGAAACTTCAATCAACCACAGGATATAAAATCATCCATCAATGGCTGGCTGCAAACGGCCAGCACCCTTTTCTGTTCCAGCAACAAAGTTGGCAGCACATCATTAATGGCGAAAGCGGGTTGGTTAATGCTCCTACCGGTTGCGGTAAAACGTATTCGGTTTTTCTTGGGGCAATGATTGATTTCATCAATCACCATCCAAAAAATTATCAAACTAAAAATAAGAACGGTTTACAATTGATCTGGATAACTCCGTTGCGTGCATTGGCAAAAGATATTGGCCGGGCAATGGAAGAAGTCATCACGGAGTTGGGCATGAACTGGAAAGTAGGCATCCGCAATGGCGACACCACCATTAGCGACCGGCAAAAACAAAAAAGGCAAATGCCCGAGGTACTCATAATCACCCCGGAGAGTTTACATTTATTGCTGGCACAAAAAAATTACCCGGAAGTTTTTCAAACACTGAAAATAATTGCGGTAGATGAGTGGCATGAATTAATGGGCGGCAAAAGAGGCGTACAGGTAGAACTGGCGGTATCAAGAATAGTGGGTTGTCACAAACAACGAATGAATAATGCGGCGCCTGCACCTGCAATGTTAGCCCCGGCTATTAAGAACCAACCGGATGCAGTAACAGTAAAAGGGTGCAACCCATTAAAACAAAAAGCGCCTGACAGTAAACAAAAAACTGAAAACCCAAAACTTTGCATCTGGGGTATTTCCGCTACCATTGGAAACCTGGAACAGGCAAAAGATGTATTGCTTGCGCCAATGGGGATTGAAGGCGTGATTGTAAGAGCCGATATTAAAAAGAATATTCAGATCGAATCAATCATCCCCGATGAAATAGAAAAATATCCCTGGGCGGGGCATTTAGGAATTAAATTAATTGATAAAGTAATCCCGATTATTAATGCAAATAAAACCACGCTCATTTTTATAAATACAAGGGGCATGAGCGAAAGGTGGTACCAGGCCTTGCTTGACGCTGCACCCGGCCTGGCTGGCCTCATCGCATTGCATCATGGCAGCATTGAGCAGGAGCTGCGTTTGTGGGTAGAAGATAATTTACATACCGGTAAATTAAAGGCGGTGGTATGTACCGCCAGTCTCGACCTGGGGGTGGATTTTAGGCCAGTGGATACCGTTATACAGGTGGGTTCTCCAAAAGGTGTTGCCCGTTTTTTACAAAGAGCGGGAAGAAGCGGGCACCAACCGGGCGCTGTTAGTAAAATTTATTTTTTACCCACTCATTCCCTGGAACTGGCAGAAGCCGCTGCATTAAAAAAAGGGATCGAAGAAAACCATATTGAAAGCAAGGAGCCGGTGCTTTTATGTTTTGATGTACTGATACAATACCTCTGTACCATCGCCATATCAGATGGATTTAAACCAGGTGAAATTTTCAAGGAAATAAAAAGCACGTATTGCTTTGGTGGTATTACAGACGATGAATGGCAGGAGGTTTTATACTTTCTTACACAGGGGGGCAGGGCATTACAGCAATATGATGAATATAAAAAAATTGTAGTCACAGACGGGGTTTACCGCATAGAGAACCGGCGGATGGCCATGCGCCACCGGATGCATATCGGTACCATTGTAAGTGATGCCATGCTGAAAGTGAAATTTTTAAGTGGTGGTTATGTAGGGGTGATAGAAGAATATTTTATTTCGCGTTTGCAACCGGGCGATGTGTTTACATTAGCCGGAAGAAACCTGGAGTATGTGATGATAAAAGACATGACGGCACTGGTAAGAAAATCGAACAATAAAAAATCGATCGTTCCAAGCTGGATGGGGGGCAGGATGTCGCTTTC
>JANOTW010000506.1:0-3533 GCA_031416575.1 Ferruginibacter sp. | reverse complement strand
TGCAGTTATACGGTACCCTTATAAATTCGGATTTTTGGCGGCATGGATGGTTTGCGAATAAACCTTTAATTAATTAGGCCAGGCAAAGCAATCCTAAAGTTTAACCCAACAGCTTAAAAAACATTGGGTGATTTTTATTATCAAAAGCGATTTTAAAGTGTAAAAGTTTTATAAATGAGTATTGAAAAAGATTTGAAAGAAGTATCATCTTCAAAGCCAGCTCAGGTAAATGGAACTTTGATGGAGGTTTCAACAGCAAAGCGCCTGGAAGGAATTGGCGAATATTATTTTTCCCGAAAGCTTAGGGAAATTGATGAGATGAACAAAGCCGGTAAACAGGTTATTAATTTAGGAATTGGCAGTCCTGACCTGCCACCCCATCCTGAAGTAATTAAAACTTTGCATGAAGAAGCATTGAAGCCCAATCAGCACGCTTACCAGAATTATAAAGGGAGCCCTGTGTTAAGAAACGCGATCTCGAAATGGTATGCAAAATGGTATGGGGTGGAGTTAAATGCGGACACGGAAATATTACCATTGATTGGGAGCAAGGAAGGCATCATGCATATTTGCATGACTTATATCAATGAAGGCGATTTGGTATTGATACCTAATCCAGGGTATCCTACTTACAGGAGTGCGGCGAAAATCGCAGGCGGTAACGTAGTGGAATACATGCTTACAAAAGAAAATAACTGGTTTCCTGATTTTGAAGAAATAGAAAAAAATGATTTGCAGAAAGTGAAACTCATGTTTGTAAATTATCCCCACATGCCTACTGGTCAACTGCCTACAGTGGAGATGTTTGAGGAACTGGTTGCCTTCGCTAAAAAGCACCATATCCTGTTGGTGCATGATAATCCTTATAGTTTTATTTTAAATGATAATCCACTTAGCCTTTTAAAAATAAAGGGCGCAATGGATGTAGCCATTGAATTAAACTCATTAAGTAAATCGCATAACATGGCTGGCTGGCGGATCGGAATGCTGGTAGGCGCCATGGACAGGGTTAATGAAGTGTTGCGTTTTAAAAGTAATATGGATAGTGGCATGTTTTTACCTGTGCAACTGGCGGCGGCAAAAGCTTTAGAGTTGGGCCAGGACTGGCATGATGAACTAAATAAGGCCTACAAAGTTAGGCGTGAAAAGGTATTCCGGTTATTACGGTTATTACAATGTGAATTTGATAATAAGCAGGCTGGCATGTTTGTATGGGCGGAAATTCCTACGCGGTATAAAGACGGATACGAATTAAGCGATAAAGTATTGCAAGGATCAAATGTATTCCTTACGCCCGGTGGTATTTTTGGCAGTGCAGGTAATCAATATGTAAGGGTAAGTTTGTGTAGCACGGAAGAAAAAATGGAGGAGGCAATCAATAGAATAAAAGCTTCCATCTAACCTCCGGGGTTGGAGGGCGCTTTAAGGGGAATTATTTTAAAGAACTTTTACGAATGCAGGAACCAGTGTTATTACAATCAGAAAAGATTTCCAAAGAACCAGTGTCTTTAAAAGCATTACCTGCCGTGAGTGGTTTGGAGGGAGCTGTAATTACTATCGTAGGTGTAGGGCTTATCAGCGGCTCATTCGCCCTTGCAATGAAAGAAAAAGGATTTGCAAAGAAGGTAATCGGGGTTAGCAGGACCGAAGCCAGTTTGATGAAAGCGAAAGAATTAGGTATTATCGATGAAGCATTGCCGTTGGAAGAAGCGGTAGCACAGAGCGATTTTATCTACGTAGCCATTCCGGTAGATGCAACGCTGACGGTAATGGAAAAAATAATGGACCTGGTTACCCACAAACAAATAGTGGCGGATGCAGGCTCAACTAAATTCGCACTGTGCGATGCTTTGGCCGGGCATCCGATGCGTAAACGGTTCGTTGCTACACATCCGATGTGGGGCACGGAATATAGTGGCCCGGAAGCGGCTGTGAGAGGCGCTTTTGAAGGCAGGGCCTGTGTGATATGCGAGAAAGAATTGAGTGATGCCGGCGCAATAGACACAGTGGAAAATATTTACAGGGCATTGGGCATGCACATCATTTATATGGATGCGCACAGCCACGATATACATGCAGCCTACATTAGTCATATATCACACATTACTTCTTTTGCATTGGCCAACACCGTATTGGAAAAAGAAAAGGAAGAAGATACCATATTTGAACTGGCGGGTGGTGGTTTTGAAAGTACGGTGAGGCTGGCAAAAAGTAACCCGGCTATGTGGGCGCCCATTTTTATGCAAAACAGGGAAAACGTATTGGATGTATTAAATGAACATATCTCCCAATTAAAGAAATTTAAGGCAAGCCTGGAAAAAGAAAATTTAGGCTATTTAACTGAACTAATGGAAAATGCGAATAAGATAAAAAGAATCTTAAAATAAAGATAGAATGCAGGATGCCTGATGACTGATTTTTTGATGGCTGATTTTTTTCATGTGTTGCACCGGGTTTTAAAAATATGATAGAAGATCAAAATAGGAAGCAGGTAGTTCCAAATTTTTAACTTATAAAATTGGACAAATTATAAACCTGATGGTATGAAAATATATAATTACAAAAGTGTTCTTGCAAAATCTGATGTAACGCTATATGCAACGTGGGAAAAGATGCCCAATGGTATGCGGTACAAGGGAGTGACACAACGATGATGCCATGAAAATCTTCTGCCGGTTAACAAATAATTAATTTAAAGACTAAATATTCATAACAGTAGAAGAGATGAATAAAAATTAACACATAAAAGAGTGCCTTGGCTGTAATGGAAATCAGGCATGGATGGTTAAAAAAAGTATCTTATAATGGTAACATAAAAAACTAATTTTACAATGCAAACACAAACAACAACAATGAAAGAGTTAATACAGGAAAAATTGAACAAGCGCCCGTTAATTATCAGCGGTCCTTGTAGTGCCGAAACAGAAGATCAGGTGATTGAAACAGCAACCCGGCTTGCTAAAACCGGTAAGGTGGATATTTTGCGGGCCGGTATCTGGAAACCACGTACCAAGCCCGGTTTATTTGAGGGTATTGGAGCCAAAGGATTGTCGTGGCTGGCACAGGCTAAAAAGATCACCGGTTTGCCCACTACGGTAGAAGTGGCAACTGCGAAGCACGTGGAAGATTCATTGCACTTTGATGTTGACATGCTGTGGATTGGCGCAAGAACCACCGTAAATCCTTTTAGTGTACAGGAAGTAGCGGATGCATTGCGTGGTGTGGATGTGCCCGTGCTGGTTAAAAACCCCATTAACCCCGACCTGGAATTATGGACCGGCGCCCTGGAGCGGATACAGAAGGCTGGTATTAAACAGGTAGGTATGATCCACCGCGGATTTTCAAATTATGGAAATACGGAATACCGCAATGCGCCGATGTGGCATTTGCCTATTGAAATGAAACGCAGGTTTCCTGAAATGATTTTAATTTGTGACCCCTCCCATATTTGCGGCAACAGAACGAATTTGCAATCAGTTGCACAAAAAAGTATTGATCTTGATTTTGATGGTGTGATGATTGAAAGCCACATT
>JANOTW010000505.1:0-4008 GCA_031416575.1 Ferruginibacter sp. | reverse complement strand
AGATCCCCAATGGTATGCGGTAAAAGGGAGTGACACAACGATGATGCCCAATGCTTCAATGCCCGGGCAACAAAAAGTAGGGTTGTATAGGAGAGGGCGTCCACGATACGCTGCGCTATCGGGATGTACCAATGCAACGATGCTCCACATAGCTTCTTAGCCCGGACAAAAAATATAGTTTTACAGAAGGGCGGCACTATGATGTTGCACAAAAAAATATAGCCTGGATAAATAATCATATAGCAACAAAGTTTGCTTGCCGCTTTTAATGATTAAAGTTTTATGTGATCTATTTATTCGCCCTTCTTCCTTCCAATATCCTGTAAAAAGAACGGCTTTTGATTTCATCAATGGTGAGGCCCGTTACTAATGTTTCCGCCTCGGTAATGGCGCCGCAGTTAATGGCTTTTAAAAAGAAATTTAGCAGCCCCTGGCCGGTAGCGGCATCATCGAAAATATCGCCGGTAAGGGTAGAGATGGCGGCACGGTCCACAAAAGTTTTTAAGCGAAAAACGGCATCCCCGTAACTGCTTAAAAAGAAATTATAGGTAGCCGCATAACGCATGGGTACCTGCGCAGGATTAAGGTCCCAGCCCTGGTACAAACCGTTGATGAGCGAATGGGTAGTATGCTTAAAACCTATCCGCCATGCATTGTGCACAGACGCCCGGTTTTCATTGAGCTGCTCAAAGGTAAGCGTGTCCCCACGGTGCGGCCCAATGGGCATAACATTGGTAGCGCCATCACTTAAAAAGATGCCGGTACCACCCAGCGCCACCTTGGTTACATGGTGTGCAAAGTCGCAAACGCCGTGTGCCATGGTTTGGTATTTGGCGGTGATGCCACAGGAAGCCGTATAATCGTAAGTGCCAAAATGTGCGGCGATCAAACGCCCCTCACCGGCCCTTATAATTTGCATTAGCGGATTGCGGCCCTCTTCATCCATAATGATCTGGGTGGCTTCTACCATGGTCTCCATGTTGAGGGAGCCGGGTATCAGGCCGTGCTGCTTTTCAAATATTTCGAACAGGCGTACCAGTGTGGACACCTGTTCGGGAATGGTAACTTTCGGCAACATCACCACGAAGTTACCGGGCAATACGCCATTTGTTTGTTGCAGTAAAGTGGTAAGGAAAATATCAAGTGTGCGAACGCCCCTCAATTTATGATCTTCGGTAAAGGGCTTTATGCGAATGCCAATAAAAGGCGGTATGGTTTTGTTGCTCATACCGATGGCCAGTTGATTGGCGGCATGTACGGCGGTGGCATCTTCTTCCGCATCGGGCCGGTTACCAAAGCCGTCCTCAAAATCTATCCTGAAATCTTCGATGGCTTCTGTTTGTAATTTAACAATGATCTTGTTATACACGGAATAAGCTAACCAGGCGGCTTCGGTTTTCCTGTCGGTTTCGCTCATGGCATCCAGCTTTTTGGTGAGCGCCACAATATCTTTTTCCAACTGGGGAAGATGCTGGTAACCGTCCAATTGCAGGACGGTTGCAAGTGTTACAAAATTGGGCGCATAGGTTTTTAAACTACGCATGGCTACCTCACCCATCTTTACGGTAGTGTCTGATTTAAAGAGATTGGCGCCACCATATACCGTATGCACTGCCTGGCGGCCGGGCTTATCACCAGGATAAGTTTTTTGAAATTTTAAATTGGCAATTTGTAATTGGTTCAACAGGGATGTTTTATACTGCCCGCTGATTGAAAAGTGCGGCCCCCCCGGCACCCCGAAGGAGGCAGGTGAGACGTGATCCGGTTCGTTGATTTTCTGTTTCAAATTATTTATCTTTTTTCAATTTTACTATGCTACCAACCTTTTTTTTCTACAGGGGCATCACAAACAACGTTCCTTCCCCGCTAACCAGCGGGATGGTTTGGGATGGGTTTCTTTTTTAGCTTCCCCTGTAAGTACTGTATCCAAACGGGCTTATTAGTAATGGTATATGATAATGCTCAATTGTTTTCATTTCGAATATGATTTCTACGGTTGGGTAAAAAGTTTCCATGTCATCAGCATTGAAATAGTGTTTTATGTCGAATGTTATTTTGTAAATACCAGGGATCAGTTCTTCATCTTCCGCCAATAGATTGGTTAGCCTGCCTTCTTTATTAGTGATCCCATTTGCTATTTCAAACCATTCATGCGCTATTTGCTCGTATAAAGCAATGGCAACACCCCAGGCTGGTTTACCCTTATTGGTATCTAATACATGCGTGGTTATCTGGCTCATGTTAATAATTTTTGTAAGCGAAGTAAAGTGATCTTATTTTGTTCATCCATGGCAATTTTAATTTCATCTTCCGGTGTATTGGATAAACGCTGCTGCAAAAGGCTCAACATTTCTTCAGCGGTTTTGCCGGTGGCACATACAATAAATATATAGCCGAATTTATTTTCGTAAGCCGCATTGGTTGCCGCCAAATCCACAATTATCTGCTGTGATGCTTCATTAACAGCACTTTGTTCGCCTGATGCCCATTGCGCAGTTGAAGCAAATTTTTTTGTCAACAAACCCGGATCGCCAATTTTTGGATGATGGGTAAACGCTTCTCTCCAATCCGCCTCTATACACTCATACCATTGCTCTTCCGCATCTTCCAGCATCTCCACCAAATCATCCATGGGGAAAAAAGAGACCATCCTATTTACCCAGTTGGTTGATCCGCAACACTTGAAGAGTTCCTGTCTGAGTGCTTCCGTTGGCAATATGTTTAATTGGTGTAAGGTCATAATGTATTTTTTGAGTAGAATAAATGACCTGGATTTTAAATTACTTTGCAAAAGTATTACTATTGTTTTAAGAATGTTTTTTCAAATGCTTGCAACCTCACCCCCAGCCTCCCGACAAATCGGGACAGGCTCTCTCCGAAGGAGAGGGAGGCCGAAGGAGAGGGGAGCCTGACCCAGCCTGTTCGGGGTAAATTCTTTTACTTTGATTTAGCCCATTCCTTGAAAATATTTTATTTCATAATAATCATAGTACCGGTTTCCCGAAAAGCCTCATCCTGCTGATACCTCCATCTGGAAAAATAGTCAGGCGAACATGTGTAAATGGCTGATGGTTTACTCCCTCCTCTTCAAAATAATGTTCATGATCCGCTTCTAATTTTACCTGTGGCAGCATGACCGTCCAATCAATTTCATCATTCTCAAAATCAATTGTTTCATTGGGTGCAATACGGCATCCTTCCAACATACAACTATCGGGGTAGTTGCCCTTGAAATGACCGGTATCAATTATAATTTTATGAACTGAACCCGGATGCGCCAGGCGGACAATCACCCAATCTTTATTGCCGGGGGTACGATTGCGTTTGGTTTCCCAGCCATCACCCATATTTACTCCCCTTCCGGGCATGATGAGGTTATCTATATGGCTAAAGAACATGTCATTGCATAAAACAGGCTTGGCGCCATTCACCGCCGCTGCAAGGTCTATCTCTTCATCTTCACTAACTGCTTCCCAATCCTTTACCACTTCCCCATACACTTTTAGCCTGGCTACTCCCCCATCGGGATAAATATTCAGCCGTAAATGCGTATAAACATTTTTATCGCTTACCCCGTATAAATTTTGTGACCCTGGCTGCAGCGGCGACTTGGGCAAGAGCTCAACCCATGCCAGCTTTTCGTAATCATCCGTGTCAGCATCTTTAATGTTAAACGCATCAATTGAAGCAAAAGGCGGGTGATTGCCCAAAAAATGATTGGTATCAATGTCTATGCCGTATATCTTACCCGGTGTGGCCAATTGAATGATGCACCAATCGTGGCCCGGCCCCCTTTTCCTTCTTGATTCCCAGCCATCCATCCATTTACCACGATCCGTATATTTATCGGCGATAAAAATACCCCTCCCGGGTTTTAACAGGTTTTCCTTTTCAGCAAAAAAATCATCACTGCACAGGAGTGTTTTGCCGCCTAATTTTTCGGCGGCAAGATCAATCATCTTTGTAAATATAAATTCAGCCATATTTTTTTTATTATAATTATCCGAT
>JANOTW010000504.1:0-8633 GCA_031416575.1 Ferruginibacter sp. | reverse complement strand
AGCACACAAACCCTACCCGGGATTAGGATGACACAACGATGTTGCCATGAAACGTTTCAGCTTGGGCAACAAAAAAATCGTGTCATTATTTTATCCCTTGTGAAGTATAGCAATTAGCAAATTAGTACATTAGCAAATCAGCACATTATTAATATTTGTTCCAGTTTTGCAGTGGCGCTATTTTTTTATTTGCTTTATGTAAAGCCTTTTCCGGTATAAGTAATACTGTAATGGCAGTAACTGCCTTTGCCGGGATAGTTACCTCAAAACCAACCATGGCAGTGCCGGGGTTGGGGGCATCATAACTATTGGGAGGATCGGTGGGCCAGGCCTTCATCACAATGTTTGCAGGTTCGGGTACCTGTAATATTAATTTCTTGCCATTTTTAGTTAACTCGGCTGTATTCTTACCGGTTATCTTTACCGCAGCCGGGGTTAATAATGTCCAGCGGATAGTAGTTACCGTGTCAGTCGCTGCTATCTCATCACGAACCACCACGTACTGTTTATCTGCAATGGCAATTCCCCTGGTTGCTTTTATTACGGCTCCTTTATAAACTTCCGTCATATCAGTAATGGCATTCATAAAATCAGGAGAAGAGGAAGATCCCGTTATAGGGGCATTGCCGGTAACCCGTTGGTGCTGTCCGTTTACAGTAAGTGTATTATGCACCAGGTTAGTATAACGGAATACGGTCCACCGCTGCGCATCCTGCGTTCTGCCAAATAATTGTATTCCTTTTGACTCGAGCGACTCGTATTCCTGGGCCCCAAAATCCATTGCCCATCTCACGCCATCGGCCTCCATTATAAAGGAGCCGATATCCATATGGGCATGATTTACGGAAACGGAACCCCCTTTCACCGCCACATATATTGCAGCAGTGTCTGTCCAGGAAGTACGCATAAGTGCAACAGGAACTTTACCCTTCCCTACCCACATGGTAGCTTTTGGCGGAGCAATGTTGTTGATACCTATACCACCACTCCATAGCATTATTGCAGGAAGCAACCGGTTTTTTAAATGTGATGCAGGATCACTATTTATTAAACGGCTTCGCTCTACCCACAACAGAGATGGGTCTTTGAGCTTTGATGCAAACCAGAACATGGCAGGTTGAATACCTCCTCCTGCACCAGCATCAGAGAAATTAAAGGAATTGCCCGAAGGCCCTGTCATATTTTCCAGGTAACCGGCGGTTTTTAGAAATCCGGGTTTTTGAGACAATCCAAAATCTTTTCCGAACGCTTTTTCAACAGCGCTTATAAACATCACATTAAAACTGGTTCCATATCCCCAATAACCATAGCCTTCGGGATAAGCCCCATCAGGGCCATAATCCTGCATAGGCAACACAATTGTTTTAATGGCACGATTGATTATATTCCTGGCAAGTTCAGGTTCATCTTCGTAAATGGCCAGGGCGCCATAAGTCATCCCTGCATTGCATACCTGGTTCCAGTTGTGTTCGGCCCTAAGCCAACTGTTATATTTTGGATTAAGCGAAGGTTCCATCCCTTTTTTTAAAATAGCTTCTTTTATGATTGATCTTGAATTCGCTGATAGTTCATTATAAAGCCAATCATAGCCGATGGCCAGGGCCATTGTCATTTCTGCTACATCCAAAAAGTGCGAAGGGTTCCAGTCGCTAAAGGCAGATATAGACAGCATTTCTTTTTCCGCTCTTTCCAAATACTTTTTGTCATTCGTCATACGCCAGGCATAAGAAAGATAAAACAGCCGCCGTATTGCTTCCCTGGAAACACTGAGCAACCTTCTTCCGATCTGAATTCTTTCCAATGCAGGTGCAGCCACAATGCTGTCACATTCGGATATTAGCGCCTGATTTAATTTTTCTAATGTTTTATCTGCCATTACAACTTTTTGAATGGCAGTTTCTTCCCCTTTCAATAACAAGATGCGTGGATGGCCTGGAAGTTTTGTATTCAAATTCACCGTATCCACCTGCGCCATGGCAGCAGTGTTTATAAAGCATACCAATGTTATTATACTAATTTTAAAAATGCTCATACCAAATTTGGCTTGTGGAATAGCTTTCAGGTTTTGCATTGTCTTACACATTTTAATGGGGTGAATGAGTATTTAAAATTGTTGTCAGATATGAACACAATTTAAAGTTATTATTCAGTTAAACATGAAGTATTTCCTTATATACAGGCATGGGCAATTATCCGCTTTTTTTGTGGGGATAAAAAATGATAATTATAAAAAGGTATGAACGATTGAGCGATCAAATCATAAAGATGGTTGGGCATTTTTCTTAAAGGGCCTCCCTCACATTTCATATAATCCGATAAGTTAAACAAATAGAAGAACCTTCAAACGGAACCTCCACATATTTGCGCTTTGGTTGCTTATTTTCTAATTTCTTCCAGGCTGTTGATATCTCATAAGTGCTTCTATAAAATAATAGCCGGCATAATTCAATAAAACATTTATTTCAGTTCCTCCAGGTAAATGACCGGTAGAGTGCATTAAAATAAAATGGTTATTCGTACCTGCGTTGGCCAGGTAAGCCGTTGAGGCCAGACTACTTAAAATTTGAGCGGCAGCGTTTTGATAAGTCTTGTCTTTTTTGCCCGAATACAGGCTCAACTTCAGTAAACCAGAAGCGGTAATGGCCGCAGCCGAAGCATTACGGGGTGCATCATGGATGTCGGGCGCATTAAAATCCCGGTACCGTATTTTATCAGCAGGCAGGTTGGGATGAATGATAATATAAAAGCTAATTTGTTAAATCCTGAATGACCGGAAAAAGCACTGTGAGTGAATAAAATAGGAGTTGGTTTAGGATTTTCTTTTGCCGGAAAGCATGTTCAGGTAAAACCGCCCAATGAAATTTTTCCCATCATTGAAAGATTGGGAGGTAGATATAAAATTACCTGCAACAAATTTATTCAGAAGCAATGATCAACCTCGCTTTCAATTTGGTGGAATATGTTCCGGCGGTTAGTGATTTTCATTTTTATCGGATTTTGCAAAATAATTATCAAGGGATAAAGGGCCACCGCCTTCCAGAAGGAAGAAAAATAAAAGTACCAGGATGATGATAGAAAATAGCAGGTCTGACCCACCTGCGAAAACCCCTTTATTAGCATTCACAAAAAAAACCGCACCTAATAGAATAGGGATTTGTAATAATGCTCCCAGGCGGGTAAATAATCCTGCTATGATCATAGTGCCACCTAACAAGTGCACCCAGGGAATCAAAGTGGTTAACCAGGAAGCGTTTGCTAAAAGGGAAGTTGTTGAAATATATTCTTCCAGCACCGCAGTATTTTTAATAAACCCAAAGCCTTTTACAAAAAGGCTAAGGCCGAGCGCTACTCTAATAGCTACCAGCCATTTTGGATTATGTTTAATGCTCCACTCTTTTAAATGTTGAAGAACGCTCATGATACAAGAAATTATGATTACTGAAAAACAGTATAAAAATACATTTTATTTATGTCAGTGTCAAGTACCTCATTAAATGATTGCAGCTTATTTATTCTTATTTTTTCAGGTAATTCAACAATAAAAATAATAAAGCGCCCAACCTGCTTTTACTCTTCCAAACCTGTTTTGCTTTGCCCGGGGTTGTTATTGAACAGCGAAAATTTACTTATCTACACCGGATTATATTTGACGGATACGGCATATTTTCGCTTTTTAATAATTATGAAAGAAATAAAAAATATCATCTTCGATTTAGGTGGCGTATTGTTAAATATAGACTACCACAAAACCGCTGACGCATTTAAAATGCTGGGTGTGCGGCAATTTGACGATCTATATTCCCAGGCAAATGCAAACCATTTATTTGAGGCATTGGAAACAGGGGAAATTTCCGAAGAAAGTTTCTATCAATCTATACATCAGTATTGTAACCCCAACACTACAAGGCAACAAATGCAAACAGCTTGGAACGCCATATTACTGGATTTTAGAAAGGATAGTTTAGCTGTATTGGAATCATTAAAAAACAAATACAACCTTTTTCTTTTAAGCAATACCAATAGTATTCATCTTACTGCTTTTAATCAGAAACTTCAGGAAGAAACCGGCAAAGCTTCGTTAAATGACTATTTTATAAAAAGCTATTACTCGCATATTATTCAGATGCGTAAGCCTTATGCAGCAACTTACCAATGGGTATTAAATGATGGAAACATGCCTGCAGCCGAAACCCTGTTTATTGATGATTCCGTTAATAATATAAAGGGTGCTGACGATGTGGGAATAAGGACACATTTGTTACTGCCAACTGAAAGAATAGAAGATTTAAAGTTATAATATCCTTAATAACAATTCTCCAGCCCTGCTTCATAAACGAAAAGCCTGTTTGCGCAATTCAATAATAAATTCGGCATCCCGCGGAAATGCGGGGTACTTTTGAAAAAATAGCAGCACTTTCAATTTCAGGACTCCTGGCCTGCCGCAGTCTTTGATGCCGGGTTTTTATTTTTATGTACCAAGCTGAAGCACCCTGATTAAGCATTGTTGCGAATATGATTTTGTTATTATTTCTTTTTGGTAAAAAGAAATAATAATCACACTTGTACTACATACCATTGGGGATCTTTTCCTCCCGGCACATCGGGATATTTAGAGAAATATCAGTCAGCTTATATGGCATCCCGGTCCCTATCGGGATACTTTTAAATAAATAGCAGCATTTTCAATTTGCGAATAAGCCTTTCATTGAGGTGGGGCAGGTAGCTTTCACCTTATGCAAAAGATGTTTTTTTTCATTTCAAAATATTATGCAATCGTTTGATTCCGGTTTGGATAATTATATACTGTAATTTTCACTACTTTTAAAAAAAATCACTATTATTTATTAACCATAATTGTCATTTATGATATTAAAGCGCAGGAATTTTTTACGAAACATAACCCTTGGCACCGGCGCCCTGGTAACCGGGTTGCCATCTATTGCCGCCGTAATCGCTGATGAAAGCGATCGTTCAATGCAGAGAGATAAAAAACCCGGGGCAGGTGCGTTCAATATGTGTGGTTATGCAGCGCCTAAAATGGATAAGGTACGTATTGGGATAATTGGTTTGGGTATGCGTGGGCCCGGCGCCGTTGAAAGGATGTCGTTTATTGAAGGAGTAGAAATTAAGGCTTTATGCGATCAATACCCGGATAGGGTTGCTGCTGCACAAAAGATTTTAGTAAAGAAAGGCTTACCCAGGGCAACGGAATACAGCGGAAGCAAGGAGGCATGGAAAGAATTGTGCAACAGGCAGGATATTGACCTGGTGTATATTACAACGCCCTGGAGCCTGCATACGCCGATGGCTGTGTACGCTATGGTGCATGGTAAACATGCAGCTACCGAAGTGCCTGCGGCAAAAACGATTGAAGAATGCTGGCAACTGGTAGAAACTTCTGAAAAAACAAAAAAGCATTGCATGATGCTGGAAAACTGCTGCTATGATTTTTTTGAATTGCTTACTTTAAATATGACACGAAACGGTTTATTTGGAGAACTGGTACATGTGGAAGGGGCATACATACATGATTTGAGAGAGCTGAATTTTAAAAAAAATGGCTATGCCGAAATGTGGCGCTTAAAAGAAAATGCAACCCGCAATGGCAATCTTTATGCAACTCACGGATTAGGGCCCGTTGCACAATGTCTTAATATCAACAGGGGCGACCAGATGGATTACCTGGTATCCATGTCAACCAATGATTTTCTGATGGGGGCCATTGCAAAAGAGCGGGCGGCAACTGATAATTTTTACAATGAATTTAAGGATAAGCAATTCAGGGGTAATATGAATACCACGGTCATCAAAACTGTAAAAGGCAAAACCATGATGGTGCAACATGATGTTACTACACCCAGGCCATATTCAAGAATTCATTTGATCAGTGGTACAAAAGGGATAGCCAGTAAATGGCCGGCCCCTCAAAAAATTTCTTTTGGCGAAGGTTGGATTAACGAAACTGAATATAAGGCGCTGGAAGAAAAATATACACTTCCGATTGTAAAACATATAGGCGCTATCGCGAAAAATGTAGGCGGCCATGGCGGTATGGATTTTATTATGGATTGGCGATTGATCGATTGCCTGCGAAATGGATTGCCACTTGACCAGGATGTGTATGATGCCGCCTTGTGGAGTGCGGTTTCACCTTTAAGTGAAAAATCCGTTGCCAACCGTTCCCGCAGTATGGATGTGCCGGATTTTACAAAAGGGGCCTGGAAAACCAACCAACCTGTAAACCTTACCTTAAATGGAGGGGGTAATACTGAAATTAGAACTGCACCTTTAGAAGGAAGCAAACAATTGAAAATAAATTAGTGTGATGGCAAGATGGTATTATACTGCGGAACGAACAAAATAATGAGTTGAAATTTTTATTGTCCGGGCAAGAGGTACTGAGCGGAGCCGAATTATTCATAGCCTGCCCCGCCATGCGGGGGCAACATCGTTGCATCATTTGTCGGCATCCCGATGTTACACTTGAAGGTGATATAAAGAGTTTAGGGACAGTGGAAAATTTAAAAAACCTTGGAATGTTATCACGTCCCTACGGGACTATGCATGTATTTTTTTTCCGGCTACCGATAATATGTCCCTACGGGACGAAGAAATTTGATGCTTCGAACATAAAACGCAATTAAAGTTCCCCAATGGTATTCAGTACAAGAGGGCGATGCAACGATGTTGAGAAATGAAATATAGTTTGGACAAAAAACTGTATTGCGAAATCCCGATTTTTTCGGGAATGCCATGAAATACTTCAGCCTGGACAACAACAAAAATATGGTTGTATAGAAGGATAACGCAACGATGCTTATTCAGGGATCTGATACCCGGACAAAAAAGTTATAAATGCATGTACTTTAAATTGCGTTAGGCAAGTAATGCTGAAATTGAAAAAGTAAAAAAATAAGGAAAAGGGAAATGGCCCCGGTGATAATTTTCGGCCCGGCGCTTAAAATCCGTCGTCATTTTATAGTAAGCATAATCGCATTGCCATCATTAATGCCCGCGATGATATTTTGAGTTTTCCCGGTACGGATGAGTTGCAGGCCCTTTACATTTCCACGAAGGGATAACCCGCTTTTTGTTTGGGGAACATAGGTAAAACCTCCTTTACCATCAGCAAGTAACAATACGCCATGATTAGCGGTGTAACGGCCAAATTTTATTCTTGTCCAGGTATTATTGCCAGCGAGCAATATGTCCTTTTTACCATCCTTGTTTATATCTTCCATTACAATGCCAAACACTGGTGCATATTGGGCCTGTATGGGAAGGGTACGCATCGAAAACCCTTTGGCACCCTGGTTTTCAAGATAAACCGTTTCCATAATGGCTGCTTTTAAAATCCCTGCATCCTTCAACTGGCCGGGGCTGAAAATGTCATTGATGGTTGCCCCGGCATATTCCTTATACTCCAGATATTTTTTCTTTAAACCGGGAAGCTGATCCGTCAGGTCATCACGGGAAGCGGCAGGGTATGAAACACCGCCAATATAATAACAAAGGATAGGGTCAATGGAACCATTATTGTCAAAGTCTTTATAATAAATGCTCATCGGCTCTTTTTCATTTACATGAAACTGTGTATTTAATCCACAGTTGCCAATAACAATATCCATATCCCCATCCCCGTCCATATCCGCCCCATTTATGCGGTTCCACCAACCAGCGCTTGCAAAATGAATATAGGTTGAAGAGGCATCCGAAAGTTTTCCCTTTGCATTGATAAATACTTTTATTGGCATCCATTCACCCACCACTATCAGGTCCGGCTGTTTATCATTGTTCAGGTCTGTCCATAAAGCATCTGTTACCATTCCGGGTTGTTGCAAAGCTGCGCAGGTGTTTAATGTCGCATCCGCGAAAACCCCTTTACCATCATTGATCAATATGTAACTACGGGGCGCTGTTGGGTATTTACCCGGCACCAGCCTGCCACCCACAAACAAGTCCATGTCACCATCGCCATCTATATCAGCGGCCTTTACACAGCCTTTACTGGTGAGCATTCGCGGCAAGGCATTGTCCTTTTTCGTAAAATTACCTTTGCCATCGTTCAAGTAAAGCCTGTCCTGAAAGGCGGTATCGTTCTCATTAAATTCATAGCCCCCGCTAACTACATATAAATCATTATCACCATCATTATCCGCATCAAAAAATGCGGAAGCTACCGCTTCACTTAAAACGTCTTTTGCCAGCGGAGGGGCTGGTTTAGCAGTAAACCCTTTATTGGTATTTTGTATAAAAAGCTGTGCCGGCTGGCCTTTGGCGCCACCCACGAAAAAATCATCCAGGCCATCTTTATTAATATCCGCCACTTCTATGGAGGGCCCTTGCCTGGAAAGATAATTAGGCAATAAACCCTGCACGGTAAAATCGCTAAAAGAATTTTCACGGTGCCTTACATCAGGCATTATGGTTTGCGTAAAGAATGATTGGCCCGAAGGGTCCATGGAACCGTACACCCATTTTTCCTTTGCATCGGCTTGCCTGATAATAAGCCGCTGGCCGGCTTTTATGCCAACCAGTTTTTGAAAGCTATCATTGGGCCAAATGACCAATATGGAATCAATGATATTGTTGGCGCCAACCCCGAAATTCAATACAGGATCAGAAGAAGATTG
>JANOTW010000503.1:0-2856 GCA_031416575.1 Ferruginibacter sp. | reverse complement strand
ACAAAAAACCGTATTGCGAAATCCCGATTTTTTTCGGGAATGCCATGAAATACTTCAGCCCGGACAAAAAAAAATTATTGTATCTACGGTCGTCCCGATACGCATACGGTATCGGGATTATGAATGCAACGATGTTTATTCAGGGCCCTGTAGCCTTGACAAAAAAAATTTTAAAGCATGCACTTTAAACCGCGAAAGGTGATGCGTTCCGGATTTATGATTAAACTCGCAAATCGGAAATCAAAAAATCAGGCATCTGGCATTGTCAGGGGTTTTTTGATTGTAACAATCAAAAAAAAAATCTTTTTCGATGTAAAACATAATCCAATAATTTAGTGGAATCTTTATAAAATCAATCTAAAATTAAATAGTAAATATGCCAGGCGATTCCCCCTCCATCAACAATAAAGCGAAGCAACAAAATACTTACGATGCCATCATCGTAGGCTCCGGCATCAGCGGGGGCTGGGCCGCCAAGGAGCTTTGCGAAAAAGGTTTAAAAGTACTCTTACTGGAACGGGGGGGAAATGTGGCCCACCCCAATTATCCAACAGCTACCAAAGACCCCTGGGAATTTCCACACCGCCTGCACTTAACCGAAGAAGGGAAAAAAAAGCAGTACGTACAAAGCCGCCATTATTCCTATCGGGAAGACAACAAGCATTTCTATATCAACGACCAGGAAAACCCTTATGAAGAAACAAAACGCTTTGACTGGATAAGAGGGGATATTGTCGGGGGCCGCTCTTTGCTATGGGCCAGGGCGTGTTACCGGTGGAGCGACCTTGATTTTGAAGCGAACCTAAAAGATGGTTTTGGGGTTGACTGGCCGATACGGTACAAAGACATCGCCCCCTGGTATGACTACGTGGAATCATTCATTGGCGTGAGCGGCCAGGCTGAGGGCATACCTCATTTACCCGATGGGATTTTTCAACCTCCTTTTGAAATGAATGCCGTGGAAAAATACTTTAAAGGAAAGATCGAATCCCACTATACCGACCGTAAAGTGATCATGGGCAGAACCGCCAACCTCACTAAACCTGTTCAGGGCAGGGGCCAGTGCATGGCAAGGGACCTTTGTCACCGGGGATGCCCTTATGGAGCGTATTTTAGTACCAATGCCAGTACCATGCCTGCCGCTTATGCCACCGGTAATTTAACGGTGAGGCCACATTCTCTGGTTAATAAAGTATTGTATGATGAACAGAAGCAAAGGGCAACAGGAGTTGAAATAATTGATACGGAAACCAACCAGGCGGTTGAATTTTATTCCCGGCTTATTTTCCTGAATGCATCCACGGTGGCCACGGCTTCCATTTTGTTGAATTCCATTTCACCCCGCTTTCCAAATGGCCTGGGAAATGGCAGCGATCAGGTAGGACGAAATTTGATGGACCACCACAAGGGGCTCTCTGCAACAGCCAGTGTAGAAGGTTTTGAAGATATGTATTATTATGGCCGCAGGCCCACCAATATTTACATTCCCCGGTTCAAAAATGTAAAGCGGCAGGATGCGCCGTTCGTACGGGGTTTTCATTTGGCAGGAAGCGCATCAAGGGGCCGGCAACTAAGCTATAACGGGATTGGGGCTGGCCTAAAGGAAGCAATGACCGAACCCGGGGGATGGCACATGAACCTTTATGCGTATGGTGAATGCCTGCCTTATGCGGATAACCGTATTACTTTAAAACAGGACAAAAAAGATAAATGGGGGCGGCCAATCATTGTCATCAATTGTGAATTCAAAGACAATGAAAAAGTAATGCATGAAGATATGGGCGGTACGGCAAAGGAAATGCTGGAAGCCGCAGGCTTTAAAAATATCAACATCAGCAACGAATTATCCGCCCCCGGAAATGCCAATCACGAAATGGGTACCGCCCGCATGGGCAGTGACCCCAAAACTTCTGTTTTAAATGGCTTCAACCAGATGCACGAAGTACCCAATGTGTTCATCACCGATGGCTCCTGCATGACTTCAGGCTCCTGCGTAAATCCATCCATAACCTATATGGCCCTCACTGCAAGGGCCTGCGGCTATGCGGTAAAAGAGCTGAAGCGGATGAATTTGTGATCAGCAGGAAGTAAGGTTATAAACCAGGCAGGATAAAAATGTTTTTGAAGTTGTAAGGAGCGGAAAATCAGCCGCAGCTTATATGGGTACTTCATTACAACCATACTTTTTGTCCGGGCTGAGAACCTATGTGGGGCATCGTTGCATTGATAATCCCGATAGCGTATAAGTATCGGGACAGTCTATCCCGATAGAGCAGCGTATCGGGACCTTTCTATACAACCATATTTTTTTGTCCGGGCTAAGAAGCTATGTGGAGCATCGTTGCATCGCCCTCTTGTACCGCATACCAATGGGGAACTTTAATTGCGTTATACCGGGCGGTTCATCAGTAGTAGTTAATGAACTGGCAGAAGGCCTCCCCGCTAGCCAGCGGAGCCGGGGGCAAAACAGGGTCTTCAAATAACGCTACTTTTCAAAAAGCAATCCGCCATTTGAAAATGAATGACCTGTAAATTTTTATCTATGTTGTTATTAGTGAAACATCAGCCCCGGTTTATTTGGGTACTCGTGTACTGCATACCATTGGGGATCTTTACCCATGTAATATTATGGATGCCATCAGAGCGTGATTTACGAGGCCATTATATTGGGGCGGAATATTTCCCGCTAAGAAGTTAGGTGCCCGGAATTTATGAGAGGGTGGCGGGAGTGCTAAAATTAAATTGTTCTTGAAATATCAGCTAAAAAAACTCAATAGTATAGTCTGATTGCCTTTCTTAAAAAAAGAAAAAGGGAAATAGTACCAATTTAAAATTTAAAACATGAACCAGGAACCT
>JANOTW010000502.1:0-2277 GCA_031416575.1 Ferruginibacter sp. | reverse complement strand
TCCCAATTCTTGTCCATGACATCCTGGTAATCGGGCAGGCCGCTGGTGTGAGTGAGTAAATGGCGAATGGTAATTCCTTTGTATGGCAGATCAATATATTTTTCCAGCAGATCATCGTAATTCAATAATCCTTTTTCTTTCAGCATCATAATGATCATGGCTGTGAATTGTTTGGAAACTGATGCCAGTTCAAAAACATCTGAGGTTTGTAAAGGGGATTGATTGGCAAATTCACGGTAGCCAAATGCTTTGTGATAAATGGGCTTGCCGTTTTCAGCAACCAGCACTACGCCGCTGAATCCGATAGCTATTGGATTCTTTTGCGATGTAAAAATTTCATCAAACCGACTTTCCTCCCTAATGGACGGAACAGGTTGGGAAAAAGAATAAAATGGAATTAACAGAAGAAATAAACAGCACTTCATACATAAGTATTTT
This sequence comes from Ferruginibacter sp., assembly GCA_031416575.1. GTDB lineage: Bacteria > Bacteroidota > Bacteroidia > Chitinophagales > Chitinophagaceae > Ferruginibacter. Next base: position 1,839 of record JANOTW010000502.1, on the reverse strand, counting down.
TATTTAAGCCGGTATTCTTTTTTTAAAAATGCGATGATGTTTGCAGCTTTACCTTTCAGCAATTCCAGCCTGGATTGTAAAATAAAATTACTGCCTTTAAGCTGATGAATATAATAAGCAAGGTCTTGTTGGATGTCCGGGTCGTATGACCGCAGTGGCGGATTATCAGCAATCCTGTTTATTCCATCAATTGATATCATTTTGTCAAAAACAAAGGAATTAAACATACGGGACAATATAGGGTCTGCAGTCCTTCTTTCAATACGGTCATCCTCTTGGTTTCCCATTATGGTTTGTACCAGTCTTTGATATGACATCATACTATCTGCCGCTTGTTCATTTCTTATCAATCGTAATGAGCCGGAATTTTTTAATTGTGTAATTGTCCTGTCATTACTTATTAATGAGGCTGTTCTGATTAAAGTTCTTCCCCAAAAATAAAGCTCATTTTCATGCCCTTTAATCTGCCCGCTGCTTAACAAAAGCATTAACGAGTCCATTCTTTCCTTTTTTTGTTTACGGAAAATCAGGACCCGATTAATTTGAGCCGTATCCGTTTTTAAATCTTCGATAAATGTTTGTATAAATTTTTTCTCCCTGTCCCTTTCTATCTTATGCTCCAACTGATACTCTGCCAGAAATCCGCAGAACACAGCGAGGAACAACATTAAAAACTCCCAGAAATAATGTGTCCATTTTTTGCGGGCAGTATGGGTGTGGGCATGTACTTCCATAAATTATTTTATTTGAGGTGGTATTGCTTTTTTAGTTCAGTAATCAACTCTTTTGCCAGTTCTTTTGCGGGTTTTAAACGAGTTTCATTTTGAAAGAAAATATTTCTTTGTTGCACAATGCACATATTCAGCATTTCTTTTATCACGGCTCTTTTGGTCTCCAGTGATTCCACTTTCCGGGAAAAAAAACCTGTCATTGTTTCTTTGGACATGGTGTCAAGGTTCATTAACCTGTACCCTGATAAATCCTGATGGAGCCGAGGGTCAATAATCTGGTTTATTTGGTTTAACAACATGTTTCCCCTAATCATGCGGTTTTCGATTTCACCATTTATATCGTTAACAACTGCATTATACTTCATCAACTTTTGCAGTAATTGCATATTCTTAAAGTAACGGAGGCTGCCGGAGTTTTTAATCTGCTCAAATGTTGCAATGTTCCATGCCATAGGGGCGGTCCAATACATAAACCTGGTATAAAAAGAAAACTTAGCGGCATTGTATCCTTCCAGCCGGTTTTTACTTAGCACAAATAAACTGTCTGCGGCTGAATTATAAATCTCTCCTGTTTTTAAATACTCATCAAGGGCCGTTGTATCATTTTGCAAATCCTGTGTTAGTGAAATTGCAAAATCTTTGGCTCTGTCTCTTTCTATCTTATGCTCTAGCTGATACTCTGCCAAAAACCCGCAGAACACAGCAAGAAACAACATTAAAAACTCCCAGAAATAATGAGTCCATTTTTTTCGGGCGGTGTGAGTGTGGGCATGTACTTCCATTGTTTGGTTTTAATGATTACTTCTTTAAAAGAGTGTATAAGCCGGTATTTATGTAAAGTGTTTCTTTCCATATCTTTTTTGATTGTAAAACGCCAAGCGATTCCAGCTTCTTTAAATATTTTGTTGCCGTAATCCTGGAAACACCCAGCCGTTTTGTAATGTATTCTGTTTTACAATAAGGATGCTCAAACAATACTTCCAGCAGTTCTTTGCTATATGTTTTTTGCAATCCCTTTTTTATTTTCTCCTGTGTTTTGTTAAACAACTGGTTGATGTCTTTTATTTGTCCGATTGTTTTTGTGGCAGTTTGCTCTATGCCGGTCAGC
>JANOTW010000501.1:0-3284 GCA_031416575.1 Ferruginibacter sp. | reverse complement strand
CTCGTGTACTGAATACCATTGGGGAACTTTAATTGCGTTTTATGTTCAACGCATCAAATTTCTTCGTCCCGTAGGGACATAATATCGGTAGCCAGAAAAAAAAATACATTCATAGTCCCGTAGGGACGTAATATTATTCAGTGTTTAATCTCCCGCTGTTATCAGTTCTTCATATCACGTCCCTACGGGACTTATTGAAATTAAAATAACGTCTATTTTTACCAATATCCCTTCCGCCGCGGCGGAATAAAAGGGAAGCCTGTTTATTGTTGTTATTAGCGAAACATCAGCCCCGGTTTATTTGGGTACTCTTGTACTGAATACCATTGTGGATCTTTACCTCCCGATGCATCGGGATAATTAGCCAAACATCAAGCGCAGTTTATTTTGGCATTTCAATCCCAATCGGGATACAATTGAATATAAGCAAACACTTTGGCTAAAGCATAGTTGATTTTGCATTGAAAGATATAAACAAGCCAATGGGTAAAAGCGGGTTACATACACAAAACTACCAGATAAAAATAGGGTGCATCCCAAATTGTTGCTTCCCTTTCGTAGCTGTGTTCGGTGAGGACACCAGCCACGGCGGTCTTCCCTGGCTGGTGTCTCCACCAGCCAGCGAAAATTTTGAATGCACCCTAAAAATATCCAGTCATTATCTGCCATTAAACAAATTAAAGAACAACCACACCAGGAAGATGGAGAAGAATAAAGAAACATTACCGCCAGCTAATCCAATCCTAAGCTTTTTTACTTTTTACATTAAAGACTTACTTTTACCCCATGCAAAAAAAATTATTTCTCCTTGATGCCTTTGCCCTGGTTTTCCGGGCATATTATGCATTGATCCGCAATCCCCGAATTACCAGCAAGGGCCGAAACACCAATGCCCAGTTTGGGTTTACCAACACTTTAGTTGATCTTATCAATAATCAAAAGCCCACGCACATGGGGGTGTGTTTTGATACCCACGCCCTCACTGAGCGCCACACTGATTTCGCGGACTATAAGGCCAACCGCCAGGAAACACCCGAAGATATTCTATCGGCAGTGCCTGATATTAAACGCATCATTGCAGCGCTGAATATACCCGTAGTGGCAATTGATGGATACGAAGCCGATGATGTAATTGGGGCATTGGCAAAGCAGGCGGAGAAAGAAGGTTATGAAGTTTTCATGGTTACCCCGGATAAGGATTATGGCCAACTGGTGTCTGAAAATATTAAAATTTATAAACCTCCTTACCAGGGGGGCAGTATTGAAATATTAGGCCCGGCGGAAGTGTGTGCCAAATGGGGTATTAAAAATGTAAGCCAGGTAATTGATATTTTAGGCTTGATGGGAGATTCGGTGGATAATATTCCGGGAATAAAAGGGATCGGCGAAAAGACAGCAGCCAAATTATTGCAGGAATACGAAACCCTGGAAAATATACTGGAGAATGCGGATAACATAAAAGGATCGGTGGGTGAAAAAATAAGAGCCGGCAAAGAGATGGCAATCCTGAGTAAAAAATTAGCCACCATTATCATCAACGTACCTACCGAATTTCATGAAGAAAACTTCAGGATAAAGGAAATGAACAGGGAAGCGTTGAAAGAAGTATTTATTGAACTGGAATTTAAAGCATTAAGTAAAAGAGTTTTGGGCGAAGAAGTAGTGTTGGAAGGGATTGCTGGTAATGCGGAAACGCTAATAGCAAAACAAGCTACAACAAGTGGGCAGCTTGATCTGTTTGGAAATACTGTAGAACAACCACCAACGAAAGAATTACGGAACGGTGAGGAGCAAACTGGTGCAGGCAACGATTTGGTAGCCGATAAAAACATCAGCAACACGCCCCATATCTATGTATTGGTGAATACGGATGAAGCCATTAAAGAATTAGTGGATAAATTAATCAACCAACAAGAAATTTGTTTTGATACGGAAACTACCGGCATTGATGCCAACAATGCTGAATTGGTAGGGCTAAGTTTTTCTATTACTCCCGGTGAAGGATATTATGTTCCTTGTCCTGAAGACAAAGAAGGTTGCATACAACTCTTAAACAAGTTTCAGCTATTATTCAATGATGAATCCAAAACCTGGATTGGCCAGAATATTAAATACGATCTGTTGATGTTGAAGTGGTATGGCTTTGCATTAAAAGGAAATATTTTTGATACCATGCTCGCCCATTATGTATTGGAGCCGGAAGGCAAAAGAAACATGGATGCATTGAGTGCGAAATACCTGGGTTATGCGCCGGTTTCCATTACGGAACTGATTGGTAAAAAAGGGAAGGGACAGGGTAACATGAGAGATGTGGAACTGGATAAAATAAAGGAATACGCCGCGGAAGACGCCGACATTACATTGCAACTAAAAAATGTTTTTCTGCCCCAGTTAAAATCCAGGGCGGTTGAAAAAATTTTTTATGAAGTTGAAAACCCCCTGGTGAAAGTATTGACCGATATGGAATTTGAGGGTATTAGGATTGATGAATCTTTTTTAAATGAGTATAGTAAGCAATTGGAAGTGGAAGCGAAAATAAGTGAGGAAAGCGTATATGAACAGGCAGGGGTAAGGTTTAACCTGGCAAGCCCCAAACAATTGGGGGAAGTATTGTTTGAAAAATTAAAGCTGGACCCAAAAGCGAAAAAAACAAAGACCGGGCAATATGCAACGGGCGAAGACGTATTGGCAAAACTGGCCCATCAGAATAAAATATGCGATGATATTTTAGCTTTTCGTGAATTGACAAAATTAAAGAACACTTACATTGATGCATTGCCACAACTGATCAATAAAAAAACCGGCAGGGTACATACAAATTATGCGCAGGCAGTTGCAGTAACAGGAAGGCTTAGCAGCACCAATCCCAACTTGCAGAATATTCCGGTACGCACCGAAAGGGGCCGGGAGATCCGGAAGGCGTTTATACCAAGAGATGAAAACCATGTATTGATCTCCGCCGATTATTCGCAGATTGAATTACGCATTGTTGCCGCCATCAGCGGAGATGTTAATATGTGCGAAGCATTCAAGACCGGGAAAGATATTCATACCGCAACGGCGGCAAAAGTTTTTAATGTGGAAGAATCCGCGGTAACCAAAGAAATGCGGTACAAGGCGAAGAGTGTGAATTTCGGGATCATTTATGGCCAGGGCGCATTCGGGTTGGCGGAAAACCTGGGCATACCAAGGTCGGAGGCGAAAGAGATCATTGATAATTATAAAAAGCAGTTCCCCAACATCCAAAAGTACATGGATGACACCATCAACTTGGCGAAAGAAAC
>JANOTW010000500.1:0-3419 GCA_031416575.1 Ferruginibacter sp. | reverse complement strand
TAACTGGTTTCCACATATATCACCAGATGGCAAGTGGATGGTTTATATTTCTTTTCCAAATGATATAGAACCGAACGGCCATCCATCCTATAAAAAAGTAACCCTCAATTTAATGCCGGTAATTGGTGGGGCCCCCAGGGTCATTGCTTATTTATATGGAGGACAGGGAACCATCAATGTCAATTCATGGTCGCCCGATAGTAAACATATTGCTTTTGTAAGTAATTCCGAAAAACCACAATAAGAAATTATCACTATGCTTTGCAAGGGATAAAACAGGGATCTTTTTTTTGTCCGGGCTAAGAAGCTATGATGATCATCGTTGCATCGCCCTCTTGTACGGCATACCATTGGGGATCTTTAATTGCGTTATAGAAAAAACAGGCAGTTTTGATTATTAGTCAAAATAGAAATCAGGCTAATCAAAAAAATCAGTTTCAATCAGCGGTTCAGACATTTTGTACTAAATACCATTGGGGATCTTTACCCACGTTATTTGCTCATGATGTAGCAAACATGGATATTATGAATACCGATGTTGTTATAATAAAATTCAATTTCAAAAAATAAACATACTAACTTCGAACACCCATGGAAACTGATGTAAACAAACCTGCCATGTAAAACTTTTTTCATCCAAATTAAAAATTGATTAAAAATTGCTTATGAAAAAAACTACAACCCTGTTGATGCTTCTCCCGGCCCTTCTAACCTTTGGACAACTTCAACGAAAGACTGGAAGCCCTTTAGACCATTTGCCCGCTAATATTGAAATACTTACAAGGTTTGGGGAACGGGCGGATTTTTCACCCGACAATCAACGAATCGCTTTTATGGTTAAAAGCTTTGGGGATGCAATGGTGATTGATTTAAAAACGCGTGATATCCGGTGCCTTACCTGCAATATTCCTGCTTCCGCATTTCTTAGGGTAATGCACCTTTCAACAGGCGATTATATTTTGATTGGCCCTGAAAAATTCGAAAACATCAATATCAGCCGTTCACGTGATAATGAATTGTGGTTTCTTAGTAAAGAGCGTGGCTCAAAGCCTGTAAGGCTGGGAGTAAAAATGAGTGAAGGCATGGCTATATCCAAAAAAACCTTGAAAATTTCTTACACGCAATTGCATGCACAGGATTCAAGCCTTGCCCCTGGCGCTTCAAGGCTGGTACTTGCCGATATTGATTTGACGGGCGGTACACCAAAAATTATCAATAAAAAAACCGTTTATGAGGTGAAGGATAAAAGCTGTGTATTGGAAGCGCAGGACTTTTTTGACAATGACAGCAAGATGGCCTTTGTTTGTTATGAACCTGAGCACATGGCCTCTGCAATGACTATTGACCTGGTTACAAATGAAGTAATAAATCATTCCAAAAAACCCGGTTCTTATAATGAGTGCGAAGGCATATTGCCCGATGGTAAACATACGCTGGTTGAAGGCGACCGTCATTGTGAAACATTGGGTGGCCGGCGTGGCCCCTGGAACATTGATATCTATAAATTAAAATTGGATGGAACCGGGAAAGATTATGTAAGGCTTACGCATTTTAATGATTTTGAAGGAGGAAAGGCTTCTAATCCGGTGGCCTCAACGGATGGTAAATACATGGCATTTCAATTTGCCAATACAGCAGACCCTGCCGGCGTAGGATATGGTTTGTTGCTTTATAAATTTAAGAAATAGAAATTTCAGTCACTCAAATGAACCTTAGTAAAGAATCAACAACTGGCATGTCGGCCACCTTTGCTAAACATCGCTGGCACCGCCTAATCCCCATAGCTTTTATTACCTATAGCCTTGCATACCTCGACCGGGCGAATTTTGGATTCGCGGCAGCTGGCGGAATGGCCAAAGATTTAAACATTACTGCTTCCGTATCATCCTTATTGGGATCGCTATTTTTTCTGGGGTATTTCTTTTTTCAAATTCCGGGTGCGATATATGCAGCCAATAGAAGTGCCAAAAAATTAATCTTTTGGTCGCTGATAGCCTGGGGTGGCCTTGCAACGGCTACGGGTATGGTTAGCAATATAAATGTTTTGTTTGTAATCAGGTTCATGCTTGGTGTGGTAGAAAGTGCAGTGATGCCTTCCATGCTTGTTTTTTTAAGCAGGTGGTTTACAAAAGCAGAACGGTCGAGGGCGAATACCTTTTTAATTCTGGGTAATCCGGCAACGCTGCTTTGGATGTCTATCATATCGGGCTATTTAATAAGATCGGTTGGCTGGCGCTGGATGTTTATTTTGGAAGGTTTGCCGGCAATAGTTTGGGCATTCTTCTGGTGGCGGCTGGTAGATGATTCACCCAAAAATGCCAAATGGTTGACGGAATCGGAAAAGCAGGATTTGGAGGACCAGTTACATCAGGAGCAACAAAGCATTAAACCGGTCAGAAACTATGCCGAAGCATTTAGGTCCCCGGCCGTTATTTTACTTTCCCTGCAATATGCCTTATGGAGTATTGGCGTATATGGTTTTGTAATGTGGCTGCCTTCTATTATTAATGCCGCCCCCAAAATGAATATCGTAAAAACGGGATGGCTTGCTTCCGTACCTTTTATATTGGCCATAATTGGAATGTTAAGCGCTTCTTATTTTTCCGATAAAACGTTGAACAGAAAAATATTTGTTTGGCCCTTCCTGTTAATTGCCGCCATTGCCTTTTATGGTTCGTATTTAATTGGCTCCAATAACTTCTGGCTTTCATTTGTGTTGCTTATTATTGCGGGTGGCGCCATGTATGCTCCTTATGGGCCCTTCTTTGCAATCATTACGGAAATTTTACCGCGTAACGTTGCGGGTGGCGCCATAGCGCTGATTAACAGTTTTGGGGCTTTGGGGTCTTTTACCGGTTCGTACCTGGTTGGTTATTTAAATGGCAGTACCGGCGGATTCGGCGCTTCGTTTATTTTTATGGCAGGCTCTCTTTTTCTATCTGCTATTATAACAATGATTGCAGTAAAAGGGCACAACAAGGAATCAAAAAATAAATTGGAAGAAAAAAAAGACGCAGTACTTTTATCAGGCTCTTGAGGAGCTTAATTATTGTATTACTTTTTGAACAGTAGCGAAGAAAATTCACTTGTATTGTTGAAACATAAATTATCCCAAACCCGCTGTGCGATATAATCCTCCCTGTTAGTTTTTGGGAGCTTACCGGGTTTTAATTTTGTAAAAATATTTTTTCCATTTGTAGGGGTTTTATATTGTTCACTCGTATAATAATAAGTACTTGAAAGCTCATAAACGGGTTCATTTTTCTGCTGGCATTATACTTCACAAGGGATAAAACGCGAAGCCATACCGCCCCGGCCCATGCCCTGACCGAAGCTGGCGAGCCCGGCGCCAAAAACGCCAATCAAACCAGCCAGCGCCAGATAAGCCAGCAGGCCGATGCCAATGCAAATCACCCCGA
>JANOTW010000499.1:0-1517 GCA_031416575.1 Ferruginibacter sp. | reverse complement strand
TCTTAATTCCATTCCACCTCATATCTTTTACTGTAAATACTTCATAAACATCAGGGAAGTAATTTTTAAACCGAACATCCATATTTTCATCCAATAATATTTTCATGCTGAAAATTCGGATATGAATTTTCGGCAGCCATTTCAATTACAATTTCCGCCTGCTCCCCGGGAAACAGATGGGGACCCTTTAAGAAATTCTTCTAAAGACTCTTCTTCCAAATGATCAAATAATGTTTTAACAGTTACACGGCTTGAATTTTGTAAAACCCCGACTTGACTTAAAGGAAAAGATCCGGTATGTAAAAAAAGATATTAGTGGCTTTTTGTTTTCCGTATATAAAAAACGGTATCAATAAAGAAAAGAGTGTTATGGCTGGTAAGTACATTTTCATCATGTAAATCTTCCAGGATAATACTGTAGCCGGGGTGGTAATAATCATTATTCTTTTTCCATGCGAAGCCGTTATTCTGCAAAAATAATTTGACATGATCAAGATTAGTAATGGAATCAAATTCTATGAAAGGCTGTTGCACAACGGCGTATAAGACACCTTCTTTTTTGGCAAATCCAGTAAGAGTATATAAAGTGCCAGGAAAGAAATAATTGTGTAGTTGCAGGCTTAAAAAGTAATCAGCCCAGGATGTGTAAAATATGGTATCATTCAGTTTAAAAACATTCCGGCCATCCCCGCACAAGTAAACTCTTTGCTCTGCACCTTCGGCTAAAAATGCATTTTCATCAATATCCTCCATCCATAATTGTTGGGTGTCAGCAAATCCGGTTAGGATTTTTTCTTCCTGCTGCTTTGTGAGGTCGTCTTTTTCAAAAGCGCCACCTGGCTTTTTGCCTGCACCAAGCTCTTGGGCGACTGTTTGGATAAGATTGCCTGGTTTCTGGCTGCCAATTCCTGAAAGGATATTTTGTAATTCATGGTAGTGCATATTTAAAATGAGTGAACCCTCTTTAATTGATGATGGAAAGTTCCATTTTTTTTTGGACTTAATAAAATGACGTACAAGTGGGTTTTCATTGCTGGGCTCTGCGGTTGCATGAAACCTTGACGCAGGGGGAATTTCATTCTAATGCAAGCCACTCTATTGTTTTTGGATAATAACGATTACTAATTCATCGCATTATAAAAATGGGCAAGTATGGCCGTAAAAAATTGCAGGCACTTTCATACACCGGGTTTTACGGAAAGTGTTTTTATGACTTATAGTGTATGCTGTGAAAATCCGCCGAAAAATCATCTTTTATTGATGGATATTTTTTACTTAGTTCCTTAAGCCGCCTGACAAAAGTGGGAAGATATATAAATTTCATCCGTGGATTATTATAGCTGCGCTAATAATTGAGCCGTAGTTGGCGTTTTTAGTTTGCCTTTGGCATGTTGCCCCATTTCTTTGAAACCGCTTTTTAAATCTTCCAGTATTTTTAGTTTTTCAAGACTGAGTTGTACTTCATCCCATTTTTTTAACGAAACCAATACAGCAATAGTTTTACCCTTGTCATTTGT
>JANOTW010000498.1:0-10317 GCA_031416575.1 Ferruginibacter sp. | reverse complement strand
ACCTGCATAAAACCGGCCTGCATGTACCTGGATAGATGTTTTACCGGTTGATTCTTTCAGCCGGATATTTATAACCCCGGCAATCGCATCCGAGCCATATTGGGCAGAAGAGCCGTCACGCAGTATTTCAACTTTTTCAATAGCGGCAAAAGGAATAGAGTTCAGGTCGTTGCCAACAGAACCACGCCCCAAGTGGCCTTTTAAGAGGCCCTGGTTTTGAAATGCAATGTTATGGTAACGGATGCCATTCATCAAAATCAGCACATGGTCGGGGTCAAGACCACGAAGCGTTACCGGTTCATTCAGAAGCTGGTGTGAAGCATTGAAAGAAGGTGTCGCCACATGGATTATTTGTGTGAGACTGGGCTGGCCAGACTGTAATAATTTATTTGCTTGGAATACATCCATAAGAAAACGCAAAGGGAATTATTTATTGAACCTGCCCCCGATGAAAAAATTGTTGTTGATATTTTACAACAACAGGAAAGCATTTAAATCAAAATAATGGACGATCTCATTGGGCGCAAAAAGGAAATGGAATTATTAACCTCCATACTAAGTGGAAACCGCCCGGAATTTATTGTAGTGTATGGCCGGCGGAGTAAAGAAATTTTCAAGTTGGTAATTATTTAAGGGAAAGTATATTATTAAAACAAAACCCGCAAGCAGTCACAGGGCGGAGTCTTGTTTATTGAAATGGATTTTATATCCATCCATACCTGATGGCTTTACCAATCAATTCCCCGGTATTGGTGAGGTTGTTTTTGCGGAGCATATTTTTACGGTGGGTGTCAACTGTTAGTTTACTGATTTTTAAAATGCTGCCGATCTCCTTACTTAATTTACCCTCAATTAAAAGTTTGAGTACCTGTTTTTCCCGCCTGGTCAACTCTTCCTTGCTTTCGATAAAAATATTTTTTGAACCAACATCCAGGTACGATGGCTCACCGTCCATCCCTATGAAGGAAAGCACGGGTTTGCCTTCCTGTTTCAGGTACGTAATATCCGTATGTACACCCAGGGATCTTAAGAATCTGCCATTCTCATCATGTTCAAGCAATATTCCCTGGTAAAGTATCCGTGCATAAACACCATTTTTTTTCCTGAAGCGAATATCATATCTCACTTTATATTTCAACACTTTATCTATCGGCAATTGTGAGAAAAAATCTACTATGCTGTTACCGATAGCCAAAAACCAGGAGCGATCATCAGGATGAAGTTTTCCGTTCATAAATGGCATATCGAACTCAGATGGATGATAGCCCATTACAGCTTCTACTTCTTTACTCACAAACTCAAACATTAAACTATGATGGTTAATTATAAAATAATAAGAATCTCCAATCAGAAAAAAATTCCAAAGCTTTTTATAAAGATCCAGCTCAAACCTCAACAAGCCGGGAGCAGATTCATTGCCAAACCATTTAAACATTTTATTGAACTCATGGTTGAAAAGTTCTGGTTTCATACACGGCGTTTTAAAGGGCCACAGCGGGCTTATATAAAATACAACACTTTGATCTTTGATCAGTAAAAAAAGAATAAAGGCATAAACTTTCAGGTTATCTTTTATCCCTTTGTTTTATAAGGTCTGGATTATTGGTGCTTTACAGGTTCATCAATTTATTAAATTAAGACTACCTATAAATCGGTATTTCAATAGTGTAATATCCAAGTTACATTTATATATTGTTAAATGCAATAGGTGGTTAAGTTTGGGCTATTAATAAAAGTTGGTTTAAGCTTATTTAATGTAATTTTTTTTCTATTAAGGTTCGCACAAGATCACTTTTTTACCCCTTGCAGAGTATAATTTTATTTTTAATCTTTAAAATTTTGTTTATGAAAAAGAAAATCCTATCTGCCATTTTAGTAATGGCTACTGCCTCCATTTTTAGTATTTCCTGTAAAAAAGAAATCAGCCAGCAAAAACAACCACTGGAAGAAGAAATTTCTACTGCAGACCGTAAGGGCCATCATCTACGCCCTTCTTACGACCTGAATGTAACGCTGCGGGGCAATCACAACCGGTCCGGTCATATCAAATTCCGCCAGGATCCGGATCCTGCTAAAATTATAACGCTGGATACCAGGGTCCATCATCTTGAACCAAACCGTGCGTATCTTCTTCAAAGGGCAGTGGATGCTATCAATGTAATTGACGGCAACTGTACCAGCACATCCTGGCTCACACTTGGCAAGGGATTAACTCCCCAATCAATTTTTACGGATGCCAGGGGAAAAGGAAGCGAAGAATTATGGCGTGATGTATCTGCGGTTCAGTCAGGATCAGTATTTGATATTCATTTTCGTGTGATTGATGCCGTGACTTCGGCTGTTGTGCTGACGAGTGACTGTTATCAATATCAGGTAAGATAGTAAGTCAAAGTAAAACCTGCAGTAAATGCTCCCGTGGCTGGTGTCCCTCACCGGCCACATTTTCCGATAATTAATTTCGTAGAAGGAAGGTGGCTATACCCCGGCCCCCGCTATTATGGGTACACGGTCAACTTAAGGAGATCGGTGTTATATACTGCACAAGGGGTAAATCAGTGAAATTTGTTTTGATCCATATAAAAAACAAAACAGGTTACCCTCATCCCTCCCGATGAACCGGGACAGGGTTTCCCGAAAAATGCCGAAAGGCCGGCACAGGTCGGGATGTTCCAAAAGGGGTTAAAAATTGTTAATTTAAAACGCAATTAAAGATCCCCAATGGTAATAAGTACAAGTACCCAAATAAGCCGGGGCTGATGTTTCGCTCATTACAACGTGGGGAAAAATTACAGGTCATTTATTTTCAAATGGCGAACTGTTTATAAAGGAAGGCATATTTTGAAGACCCTGTTTTGCCCCCGTCCCCTGAAGGGGAGGTCTTCTGCCAGTTCATTAACTAAGCCTAAAGAATTACTCATTATAACGTAATTAAAGTTGCATGGCATAATCCGCTGGTAAGCGGATTGAATTAAAATAGCCGAGGGTGAAACCCATGGTAAATTGAAATTGTAATAACCTCAACCCCGAATGGGGTTGAATTTTAATATACCAAGAAATTCAATCCGCTAACCAGCGGATTGTGCCTGATTTTTTCGTACATTTCCCCGTCCGCTGGTTAGCGGACGGGGCTATTCACATTTAACCCCGTTGGGGTTTTTCCAGAAAATAATATAAAGCGATGATTTTGATTTGAAGTCAGGCCGGGAATTCTGAATTTATGGATCGGTTAACAAAACGCAATTAAAGATCCCCATAGGTATGCGGTACACGAGTGCGACGCAACGATGTTGCCCATTGCTTCAATGCCTGGACAAAAAAATTTATTCGCGTTTTTATCCATTGCGAAGTATAAATTAAAGATGGCCTCTAGTTTTATTTGGGGTTAAGCAAAAGCAAAATACCACTATTTTATCCGTTGCGAAGTATAATGCTTCATTGCATAATTAATGCCGGGCTTGCATTCAATGAACTTATATTTGAACAAGGAGTTTCTAAAATAACAACACTACTAATTATGAAATTTATCTTATCCCGGCATTTCCCGTGTTTTGCTATTTCCTTTTTCTTTTTACGGTTCGCATTTCCCCAAACCATCGGTACGTTCAATTCCGTAAGCCCCGGGGTGCAAACACAAAATCTTATTCTTCCTTCCACCCATACTTTTCAAGCCATAATTAAATCGGGCGATGTACTTGATGACGGTGGCGCATTAGGCGGCAGCCTTGATTTTACCGGCTATGTTCCTATCAGCGGCAGCAGCGCAAATGGTTACCTGTCCATAAGCAGTGAAACTACCCCCGCCCAGGTTGCCATCATGAATATCGCATTTAATCCGGGTACTAAACTATGGAACAAGTCGAATAGTGGAAATGTCCCTTTTTCCATTGGCTCCGCTACTTCGCATCTTGGAAATGTAAGCCGGTTTTGCTCAGGGACCGTTACGCCTGATAACACGATAATGGTTTGCGAAGAAACCACTGCAGGCGGCAATGTGAATAGCAGTGTAGATTCTTATGAAGACCTTGGTTGGGTTATTGAAATTGATCCCGCGACAAAAACGGTTAAAGATTATAATGCAGACGGCAAAGCTGATAAATTGTGGGCTGTCGGCAGGCAGGCACATGAAAATGTTGCCATCAAAAGCAACAGGTCTGTTATTTACTGGGGTGCGGATAATGGAGGTTTGAGTTATATCTATAAATTCATGCCAGCAACGCCGGGTACTTATACCAGCGGGCTTTTATATGTGTTGGAAACTACATCTGCATTTGGTACCGGCACCTGGAAACTGATTGATAATACAACTGTTTCCGATAGAAATAATACCGTTGGTGCAAGCACGGGTGCAGGCGCTTATAGTTTTGATGGTATTGAAGATGTGGAAATTGGCCCTGACGGAAAAATATACTTTGCCGCAAAAGGACCGGGGCGGATCTACCGGTTTACTGATATTGGCGGTACAGTCAGCGGATTGGAGGTTTTTGTAGAAAATACCACGTATGATGTTGATCCCGGAGCTGGTGTTTCCAATGAGGCATGGGGCATTGGTAACGACAATCTTGCTTTCGATGGGGATGGAAATCTTTGGGTGTTGCAGGATGGCGACCGTAATCATATATGGGTAGTAGGGCCATCGCATACCGCGGCTAATCCTGCTGTCAGGTTATTTGCCAAAACACCGGCGGGATGTGAGCCTACAGGTATTACTTTTTCGCCGGATTACAAGTTTATGTTTATTTCTTTTCAGCACCCTGATGCCAATACCGCATCACAAACAGATGCGGCAGGAGTAGGTGTAGTATTTAATACCAGCACTACGGTGGTGGTTGCCCGCAAAGAAAATCTTGGGTGCACAATAAGCCAAACAGTAAGAAAAACTGTTGCTTCGGGAAACTGGAATGCTGCCACCACATGGGAATGCGGTAATTTGCCTTTGCCTGCCGATTCCGTCGAAATTTTACCAGGCCACGCCATCACACTGGCGGCAAGTACGCAAGCAACACATCTTAAAGTGAAAGCAGGTGCAACGCTCACCCTGAATAACCAGGCTGCAACACTAACTATAGGGGCCGCTGACAGTAAGACAAGATCAGTAAGTATAGAAGGCAGCCTGTCAATTACCAATGGTACCATGATGATTTTTGGCAACATTTTGTTTAGCGGCGGGTACAGTTTCGCCATGTCAGGTGGTAACCTAAAGATTGATGGCAATACAGGATCCGCAGGCAGCAGTATCCCCAATGGCCAATATTTATTCAGTGCCCCTGCAACAGCCGGATCATTCAGCTTTACAGGCGGAACACTCCAAATAATTAATCCGCCATTGGGCGCTGGCAGCGAAGCTTTAAACGCTTATTATAATTTTGACCCGGGCGGTACTTTACGGTTCGGGGATGGGGTATCCGTTATTGTTTCAAATAATGCCAATGGTTTTGGCGGCTTCGGTTTTCCATCGCAGGTTGGCAGGCTGGTACTCGATGCCGTTACCTTATCTGGCAACAGGATGCTTAAAGTAGTGAAGCCGCTAACGGTGAAGGGGAGTTGTGAAGTGAGGTCCGGGAATTTAATACAAGCGGCTGCGCTAACTATTGATAATTAATCAAACAACATTCCTTATGCTTCGCAAGGGTTAACAAAGTGAGTTGCGGTTTTGTTGTCCCAACCAGGAAGCAGCTATGGGCATCATCCTTGCGTCGCACTCGTGTACCGCATACCATTGGGGATCTTTAATTGTGTTTTGCACGTGCGGCAGCAGTAGTTAAAATTACCCTGGCCACTTTTATAGAAAAAACTTCGCTCCCCTGAATTTAATTATAAGCCGGGCGGATGCTGCCGGAATTTCGGGCCCTCATGAAATTGAAAAAAAAATTGTCCGGAAATAGCCGCAACCGAATGTTTAAAAAATGCCTGCATTTGACTGATTTTCACTAACAGAAAATTATGTGGTTGTGGATAATAGCGTAAATTGCTGGGTTGGCGGAAATTTAAACAGATGACCATCATCAGACACAAAATGAGAAGTGGAGACGAACTAAAAAAACTCATAATTGACAAAGCAATATCTGACGACAGAATCAGAGCAGTTTTACTAAATGGTTCAAGGGCTAACAGTAAAATATTGGCTGACAAATACCAAGACTTTGACATCGTTTATATTGTAAATAATCTTACCAGTTTTATCTCTGACCACAGTTGGACAAATATTTTTGGTGACAGAATTATTTGGCAGTTGCCAGACGATACGACCTTTGGAGAACAAGAAGATAAAGAACTTGTAGACTTCCATTATTTAATGTTGTTCAAGGACGATAATAGAATTGATTTAACATTATTTCCAATAAACAAAATTGAAAAAAAATTCAGGCTTGACAGTTTAACAATTGTGTGGCTTGACAAAGACAATATATTCTCAAACATTGATAAACCAACTGATTTCGATTATTTAATTAAAAGACCAACCGAAAAAGAATTTGCAGATGCTTGTAATGAGTTTTGGTGGGTAAGTACCTATGTTGCAAAAGGACTTTTGAGAAATGAAATAACTTACTCAAAAGAAATGCTTGAAACAGTTGTTCGACCAATGTTTATGAAACTCATAGAATGGTTTATTGGGATTGAAACAAATTTTTCAGTTTCGTTTGGAAAGTGCGGGAAATTTATGAAGCAACATTTATCAAGTAAACAATATGACAAAATACTTGCTACGTATTCAGACCAACAAGTAGAAAACAATTGGAAATCTTTATTTATTATGACAGAATTATTTGGGGAGTTTGCAATAACTGTGGCTGCCAAATTAAATTTTCAGTACAACTCAAATGAAGAGGAAAATGTAATGACTTATTTGAAAGATTCTTATCGTGGACAAAAATAAACTACCGCTAACATTGGTATTGCCAATAGTGGGGCTGGACATTGAAACAATCAGCAGCGGTAATTCTGTTGTACAGCGGTTCGGGGCTTGACGAACAAAGCCCAGCTTTATTTCTTAATATTTAATTTTATTAAAAAGCCAGGCAGCAGTTCCGGGCGGACGAATATAAAATTCCCCACCATCGGCAATATCTGCTCGTTATGTATAAGCATATGTAATGACAAACCCTAAAAATTTAATAGTGGTCTAATTGGACTACTTTTATTATCTTCGCTTTTGTGAACCAACGAGAACTTTTATTTTTTAAAGATTATTTAAAGGAATTTTATAAGAAGCAAACTTGGAAAGTTCAAAAGAAAATTCTTTGGACACTTAAAGTTGTTGAAACAGTTGATAGAATTCCTGAAATTTATTTTAAACATCTTGAAAATACCGAAGGTCTTTATGAAATAAGGGTTCAAGTAGGCAGTAACATATTTCGTATCTTCTGCTTCTTTGACATCAATAACTTAGTGGTGGTCGGACATGGGTTTCAAAAGAAAACTCAAAAGGCCCCAGCAGGTGAAATTGAAAAAGCAGTAAAAATTAAAAAGGAATATTATGAAGAAAAAAAATCTAACAAGCCTTAGCGAATTTATAGACAAGGAAGTTGGACCTAAGGGAACAAAAAAACGTGACGGGTTTGAGAAAGGTTATGAGGCATTTAAACTTGGTGTACTCATTCAACAGGCAAGACATGAAAAAGGTTTAACACAGGAACAGGTTGCAGAACTTTCAGGGACAAATAAATCTTACATATCAAAACTTGAAAAAGACTTAAAGGACGTTCGTTTTTCTACACTGCAACGCATTATTTCGGAAGGATTGGGAGGACATCTTGAAATATCTATAAAACTCTAACTGTCGAAAGAGCAGCACTACAGGATCACGGAAATATTACAGAAGAAACTTGATGCTAAAAGAGCAGGTGCTTCTGACATTGATAACCTTGAAAACATAGTTGTAGAATGAAAAATCAAATGACTATGTTCGACATTGGCGAACAATCAATCGGGCAATCAATAATCAACGTTGCATCTGTACCACAACGCAGCCCATTTCGTTATCCATGCGGTAAGACAGTAGTTAAAATTACCCTCGCCACTTTTATAGGAAAAACTACGCCCGCCTGAATTTAATTATAAGCCGGGCGGATGCTGCCGGAATTTCGGGCCCTCATAAAATTGCAAAAAAAATTGTCCGGAAATAGCCGCAACCGAATATTTAAAAAATGTCTGCGATTGACTGATTTTCACTAACAGAAAATTATGTGGTTGCAGATAACAGCGTAAATTGCTGCGTAAGCGGTAAGCTGCTCGGTAACCTCAATTGAAAGAAGCCATATATTTTGTAACTTCGTAACTGAACAAACACACTACAATGAAATACGGCGCTATAAATATTGACCCGGAAACAATGGGCGGGACACCAGTTTTTACGGGAACACGAGTTCCTATTCAGACTCTTTTTGACTATATTGAAGGTGGCGATGACCTTAATGAATTTCTTGATGACTACCCCACCGTTGCAAAGGAAGCCGCTATTGAGGTATTGGAAATGGCAAAAAAATCATTGACTACTGAAAAGATGCTTCATGAAAATTTTGCTTGATGAAAATTTACCCAAGCATCTTAAGGCAGATTTTGGACCTGATTACGATGTGAAAACCGTTAGAGATATGGGCTGGTTGGGTAAAAAGAATGGTGAACTTTTAGGACTTATTGTTTTTAATGGCTTTGACTTTTTCGTTACTATTGACAAAAATCTGCGCTACCAGCAAAACCTTGACCGGATTGAATTAAAAATTTTCCTTCTGTTAGCTATCAATAACCGCCGGGAAACCTTACAGGTACTTGTTGAAAAAATAAAAGGCAAGATAAAAGAAGGCAACTTGCAAAAAATAAATGAAGTCTCCTAATTTTTACCGCCTGCCGCTTACAAGAGTATTGCCAATAGTGGGGCTGGACGTTGGAGCAATCGGCGGCACATCACTATCAACTTTGGTTCGGGTTGAAGGAACTCTTTTGAACAGCAAAATAAATTTTTAATCTTTGAATAAATAATCTCCGCCGCGGCGGAGCCAGGCGGAGGTTTTTTAATTCACCCACTATCGGCAATACTTGCTCGTTGTGCGCAACTATAATGACACTCAAATGGGATTAGGAAGACGTGAATTTTTACAACTTACAAGTTCGGCTTTAGCTGGATTAGCTGTAAATCCACTACAGGCAGTTATTACAACGAGAAATATATACATAAATAAAAAGTTAGGAATTCTTTTCCATATTCCGATTTCTTGGGGTTTTATTAATGTCAAAGATTTTGGTAAATTAAAAGACGAGCAAATAATCGGCGAGGGTTGGCTTGAAAATAGAGATGAACTGTGGGAAGCCTTGGGTGATCCAATATGCATCGCTACAAAATATTATCAAGATCGTCCTAAATATAAAGGGCTTTTTTCACCAACTATTACTTTAAACATTACTCCAAAAAGCGAATTAGTGGATTTAGGACATGATAGTTTTGAAGAATTAATGGAAATGTCCCTATATGGAGTGACCCAACTTTTAAAAGATTTTATTGTAATCAGGAGGCATGAGCCATATAATATTTGTGGGTGTAATTTTTATGAATACGATGCAGAATATTTTTTTGAACATATTGAGATTAAAAATCCTCTTAAGGTCGAATTGAAAGTATTGAAAGCAGAACATAATGGGTTCTATTATGATTTTAATTGTCATCAATCTTCTTCTCACAATCAGTCTGCTCATAGACAATTTGAAGCATTTAAAAAAACAATTAAACTCATATAGCTGCGCACAATGCATTGCCAAAATACGGGGCAGGAACAGCAAGCATCGGCTGCAGTTCGCTATCAACTTTGATTCGGGCTGGACGATTTCAATTTAGCTTTTACTCGTAATTTGAACCTTATGTGTAGATTCCGGAGCATGTTGACCCACCGTTCCGTTTTATGTTGACCCACCATTCCGGTGATGTTGACCCACCCCCATTTCAAAATTTTCAAACTGTTTTGGTTTGATTATTCCGGGATGTTGACCCACCTGTTTTTTTGCGGTTATTTTTTTGCTGGTTATATTGACGGATGTCATTCCGGCATGATGACCCACCTGCAGGTAATAATTGTTGGATGTTTTTGATGTTTTTTGCTCCTCACTAAACAAAAGGAGTAATGTCACAAAAGCCTGTAACAATGGAACAATTAAAACAAATCCTGCAACTTAAAAATGATGGCATTGGTGTCCGGGAGATTGCACGCCGCACTGGTATAAGCCGCAACAGCGTGCGTAAATACCTTGCGCTGCTTGATGCATCTACCGAAGAACTTACCAACAAAGAACTGGCTGATAAAGCCTACAACAACGATCAGCTTGAGTTGA
>JANOTW010000497.1:0-14159 GCA_031416575.1 Ferruginibacter sp. | reverse complement strand
CCTTATTGGCGCAACTACTACTTGCAAAAGCCTCCGGCTTGGCCTTAAAAGCAAAACCCATACCCAGGATATAGCCCATGGCTTCCCGCAATGCTTCGTTGCTTTTGAATTGTGGATTGGTGTTGATGTCGGCATGTACTTCCATGTCCACATCGTACAATGTAAACAGGTCGCATAGCTCATAAGCGATTTCAATGCTTTTGGCTACTTCTACCAGCATGCGTTCCTTGATGCTGTACTTCAACAAAGTTTTTTCATTGTGAATAAACATAAATCCTCCGTGCCCTTCCCGTAAAAACACAATGACGGTGGCAAATTCGGTTTCCTTACCTTTTACCTGGCTGTCGGTTCCTATGCAAACTTTTAAGTGAAAGCCTGCTTTTGTTTCTCTTTTGATAGTGTCCTCCACCGCTGTTTTGATGGGTAGCTGAATGGGGTCACCATTGAATTTTCTCCATAACATATAAAATGGGGTTTTCTAAAATTACGTAAATAATGAATGCGGCAAGCAGTGTATTGTATGTGTAATGATAATTTAACCTTAAGTATATCGGTTAACGGGCAATGGTAGCGGGCAGGATGGCGATGTAAAAAAGGAGATTAACCTTAGCTGTTAGGTAAGGATAGCTATAAGGGAAACCGGGATAAACAGCAAGTAGCTTTATAGACCTGAAACTGGTTAAAATTCTAATTTATTTTAAACTGGGGTGGCAGGGGATGTGCTGCTGGTTCAATAAAAAAGGGCCAGCCCCTTACGCTGACCCTTAACTTACACATGAACCTACCTTACTGTTTTATAATTCGTTCTGTTTGTTTTTGGTTGTTGCTCAATAATTGCAATACATACATTCCTGCCGGCAGCATAGCCATATCTACTTTATTAAATCCTGCCTTTCCGTTTCCTCTGGCAATCGCATTGCCGTTCACATCACTTACCATGTATTGATAGTTCTCAGTAGCATTAACAGTAATTTCATATTGGATAAAAGTGGATACCGTAAATGATTTTACAGATTTACCCACCCCTTTTAGCATGATGGTATTGGAATAAACGGTTTGGCCTAAAACCGAAGTGACTTTTATACGGTAATACAAATCCGTATTTTGAGAAGGTGTATAAATAAAGTTGTTTGGCACACTACTGTTGGTATTGACATTATTGAAATGCGTACCATCCGTTGATGACTCCACTGCGATCAATTTTACCGGTTCATCAGATATGATATTCCAGCTAAGGTTATGCTTTTTTTTGTCTGCCAGGCCTGTAAGGGCCACATTCCGAATGGGTAATATGGTACCAGCCGATGAGCTGATTGAATAGGAACCCAAACTTCCGTAATCAGTTACATTGTTGTTACCGGCCCCATCTATCAACAGGTAATAGGCGCCTGTATCTAATACCGTATCCACCACCACATCCATTGTAGCCGGCGGATCAAAAGTTCTTATTAATACTTTGGATGAATTGTACAATGACATTTTTACATCCAGGTTGGCCCCCTGGTAATTAGCGTCTATGCTAAAGGGTTTGATACCGATGTGAATGATTGAATTTTGTGATAAGGTAAAACTGAATGCATCTTTATCTGTATTGGTCGAAATAATGCCGGCAATAGTAGCGCTGGAAATTGAAAATATCGCGGGGCTGTTATTTATGTCATCACTGTAATCATCTGTTCTGTATGTGAAACCGTTTTGTGTAGTAATGATAGAAAGATTATCCTGTACGTTGGCGCATCCGTAAGGAGTAGGCCCATCGTTCCAGCCACTCATATTCCTGTAATAGCTGTTGCCCATTATCGGCGCCCAGGCATTTACCCCTGTTCCTTCGCCATCATTGTAGGTAGCTGTCAAATTACAGGTGCCATCATATTTTGATTGATGAGATAACCCGACTGAATGGCCACTTTCATGTGAACAACATTCCGCCACCAATTTTGGGTTGTTGGGCCCAAGCCTGTCGCTGAATACAAATGCAGGCGTATCATCGCCCCATTTAAAGGATCCAATAAACGAAACCCCGCCTGAGCCTGCAAACCAGCCACTGGTGGGGGTAACTACTATCCTGATCCTTTTGGAAAGTGGAGCTGCCAGAAATTTGGATTCATCGGTAGAAATATTAATGGCAAAGGGACGGAAATCTTCAGCTACCCGGTTAAAAACTTCTGTTATCTGAGCATCCGTCATGCCGGAAGGATCACAGGTAAACGGGGTGCCGCCATTCCAGTAAGCGCTATTTACATTATGTCCGTTGAAGTCAAGATAAATGGTGGCATTGGCCGAAGGCAAACTGTTTAATGCAGGTAAACTAAACACATGGAAAGAAACTAACAATGCCAGTATCAGCATTAAGGGAGCGGATGGTTTCTTCATTTTAAGGGATTTAGGTTCCCGGTAATTAGCCGGTATTGATTTTAGATAAGGGTTGGGTTCATGCTATTGCTGCCGGTGTTTTTACTGGTTGCAATTGACTACAATTTTTTCCAGGTCTATTTTAATAAATTGATAATTACCATCCGTATTGCGTTTTAATTCAAAGCCGTCGGCATATAATGGGTTTAAGATCCGGCCTGCATAAGTAATGTTATTTGCCTCATCCGTTTGTTTTGATAAAGAGAATAAAGAATTATTAAATGCGGGCAGTTTCATAACTATTGTCTGTAGGTTGCTATACTTTACCAGGTTACTGGTAACGGGCCCCGACAGTGTAAAGTTATTGGCCAGCGATACGCTGATGTTTTTACCTTTGGCTGCTGTAAACAAGCTGCTGAGCTGGGCCCCGGTACAAATAATTGTTGTTGGGAAATTGGCAAACAAAGAAGGCTTGATGGCTTGTTTGTTTTGTGAATAACCGGTAACTGCGAATAGGGTAAGCAGTACCATACACATGGTGATTGTAAGGTGTTTCATGTAATGGATTTTGGATATTGAAATACTAACAAAAAGAAAATCCGATAGTATAAATATGTAAACGGTAATTCGTTTAAAATATTTTACGGGGTGCGGAATAAAAAATGTAAAAACGTGGAATTAGAAAAATTACTACAATACTAAGGGATTAATACTGGCCTGTACTTAGTAAAACTAACGTGCAGGCTTCCATGGCCTTGATTCCTTTTTGTTGGGCCAGCGTGAATAATTCATCATTTTCGGCACCGGGATTAAAAATGATACGTTTTGGCTGAAGTGACAGGATATAGTCGTAGTACTCTTTTTGGTGAAATGGGTTTATATATAATGTTATAGTGTCAATTTGTTCAAAAGCTTTTTTTTCAGTTTCTATTTCAGTATTTCCAATAACTCCTTTTTTAATCCCCAGCGCTATAACAGGATGTTGATGGGCGGATAAACTTTGTACCGCCAGGTAGCTGTACCTGACGGGGTTTGCAGATGCGCCAATGACCAATGTTTTTTTCTTTTCCATATTTTTAAAATGGTTTACGGATTTCAGTTTACTGTTGGTAGTTCATTACCGATAGCTTATCTATCAATCAAAATTGTTTACAGTTTTAATTTGACTGTTTTTCTTATATTTCACAAGGGATAAAAAATTTAGTACGATTTTTTTTGTCCAGGCAGTGACAATGGGCATCATCGTTGCATCGCCCTTCTATACAACCAAAAATTTGACCATTGAAAATGAGGCAGTTACAAATTTTTGAAGTTGTAATCAGCGAAACACCAGCCCCCGTTTATTTGGGTACTCTTGTACCGCATACCATTGTGGGCCTTTACCCACATTGTAATTAGCGAAACATCAGCCGCGGTTTATTTGGGTACTCTTGTACAGGAAATCTTTAAAGCGCTTTTTCCACCTTATTTGTATTTCCACTTTTATTAACGAAGAATATTTTACACTCTCATTGGGATCAATTTATTATCCTTCGATAAACTCAAATTGATCTGTTTTGACAATGTGGTCAAACGCTAACTTGAAAATTTCGGGGGGCTTTAAAAGTTTGCGAAGTTTAGTGTGCAACCATGCGCCATCTACGGTGATGACCGCCGCTAAAACACCCCCATTTTTCCACAACTCATGTATCATTGTCCATCTTGAAATATCGGCAGTTGACTTATGTAATTTTACATTAACCATTAATACATCCCCGAATTTTATTTCTCTTTTAAACACACACTCTTCCCTGAAAATAATGAGGCCGGTATCATGCTGCAACATTACTTCGGGTGTAATACCATTTTCATTCAGAAAAGATATACGGCTGTAAGCGCCATAATCATAATACACGGAATGCCGGAGATGGAAGTTCGGGTCAAGGTCGCTCCAGCGGATTTCCAGTTTCTTTTCAAATGCACTCATTGGTAATTTATTTAGTACAAATGTATTTCAATATTATATCCTAATTCACACCCTAACCACAACCCACAACCCTAAACCCCTGCCTTCTTTAAATTAATTAAGGTTCAGCATTTTATCTTTAGGATACTTGACACTGTAACTGATCCTAAGCTTTTTTACTTCGCCGGGCGCCAGTTTTAATTTCCAGTTTAGCACGCCTGTTTCTTCATTGTCTGCTGCTCCGTTAATCTCCAGCAACTCAACATCCACTTCCTTATCCTGCGAAATCGGATACTGGTCTTTTACCAAAATATCAATGGCGTCTTTCTTGTTATTCTTAACCGTTATCTCGTAAGTAAAGATTTGCTTTTTAGTGGTTCCCAAAAACTTAACACTACTGTAATCATTCAGCTTCTCTTTTTTCACTACCACTCTTTTGTCTCTACCCATGGTAAGGTTCAAAGTGTCCTGTGTAGAAGAAGGATCTATAAACGATTTGCCAATATAGGTGCCTTCAAAAATAATATTCGCTTCACCAGGCAGAAGGTTTAATTTTTCCCAGTCAGCTATTTCAGCTAGCAGAAAAACGTCTTTGTCAAGCTTAGGCACTGCATAAAACTTATAATTTGCCGCTATCTGGTGTTCTTTTAAAACCGCTGTTTGTGCTTTGCCATTAGTGGGCACATCATAAGGCAGTTCAATGTCAAAAGTTACATTCAATTCTTTATCAGATATGGTAATATAATCATCCAGGCCTTCTTTTAAGGTTACTATTATTACCCCGTTAGTTCCTTTGGAACCATACACAGACGTTGCTGCGGCATCTTTGAGTACCTGCATATTCTTAATTGCATCAGGACTGATTTTGCTGAAATCTGATACTGCCATTTCATTACCGTTTACAATATACAATGGTGTATTATCAGTTGTTGCGGAAGCATTGCCCCTTATTTTAATTTTTTGGCTGCCATACCCTATAACCGCCACTTCATTTAAAGTATTGGAAACACCCGCAACTCTACCTTGTAATCCCAATGACTTATCATAATAATTTACCGGATTGATATAACTCAGAAACCAGGCATTAAACACTGGTGCATTCCCGGTTTGGCTGGGTATAGAAGTTGATAAACTTAGTTTCACCTGTGTCCAGTCTATTCCAGTTGTTTGAAATATTTTAGCCCGGTAAATTAATTTTAGGGGAGCCGTGATATTTTCCGCACGCAGGTCATAAAATGGACTCCAGTAAGCATTTTGGGTAACGTAGGATATATTAAAATCGTATTTTCCGGCAACCGCACAATTTAATTGCAAAATTAATTTTCCGGTTGATTTCGTGTTTTTCTTTTGCTCCTCTTTAACCTGCTCATTTAATTTGACCGCCAGTTCATTCATCTTTTTTTCTTTCTGATGCAAGCTTATCAACTCATTCTGCAATTCAAAAGACTTGGTTTTATAATACTCCATCAACTTCACCAGCTCTGAAACACTTAGCCCCGTTTGTGTACCCTTGATTTCCTTATTGGCTTTTAATACAGCCAGTAAATCATTGATGACATTGATATTGGTTTTTATTTTTTCCAGATTGGTATTTACCCTTTCAAGGGAATCTTCAAGCATTTTGATAACTGGTGTTTTAATTTCATTCTGCAGGTGATCGGTACTAAACTCAATGCCCATCACCGTAACGTTTCCATTACAATTTACCTGTATGCTGTTTGCATCCAGGGCATTACTAATGTTTTCAATGATCAGTTCATTGTTGCCTTTAGTAATATCCGCTTTTGCATGATGATTCATTTCGGCGCCAATTCTAAAAACCGTTACAGTGGTGAGATTGGCTTTAACCGCACTACTTACCCCATCATTAGCGGAAGAAGTTGCAAAGCAATACATGAACAATAAAAGGGAAAGGATTTTTTTCATATTATTTGTTTTGGAGGAGATGCAGTTTTAAAATCAATTACATAAAAAAAGCCATTATGAACCTGGCTAATGTTCCTAAATGGCAAAATATAATTTTAACCAATATGATTTTTTATATTTTATACTTCATGTGCGCTACCAATTCCTGAAACTTATGGTTGTTTCTTATTTCGGGGTCCCATGCCAGCCCCATATCTATCAAGTCGAGTTTTTCCGTAATTGTCGCACCTTCTTTGTTTGGCTGGTTGGCCATAATGAAAACAGTATCGGAAATAGCAAGTGAATTTTCAATATCATGGCTAACTATTATCAATGTGTTCAAATCATGCAAGGTGGATATTTTTAATAACAGGTCAACCACTTTATCAATCACCAGCACATCCAGGCCCGAAAAAGGCTCGTCGAGTAAAATGAATTTATTACTGGTGAGCGCCTGCTGTAAAATACTTACCCGCTGGCGCTGGCCCCCGGATAGTTGCAGGGGATATTTATCAAGGTGTTCGGCAAGGTTGAATTTATCGGCGTAATTTTTTATTATATTTTTTTTATCCGCAGCCGTATAATTCTTATCGTTGTGTTCCAATGCTATTTCCAGATTGCGCCGGATGCTCCGGTGGTTGAATAAAATATAGTTTTGAGAAACCACCCCCACCTCGCCTTCTCTTACTTCATGCATATCTTCACCAATCAATACCCTGCCTGTAGTCGGCTTCAGCATCCCCGCCAGGATTTTAAATAATTGGGTTTTCCCAATTCCACTGCGGCCGATCAAGGAAACCACCTGCCCCTGTGAAATATCGGGCCGTACTATATTATGCATGGTAAAATTAATATCCCTTAGGATAATCCTGCTTTCATATGAAAGGCCTACATTTTCAGCCTTCAGAAGTTCTTCATTTTTGTTATAGGTCATTTATTTCTTAGTTGGATTTTTGTATATGGAAATAACCAGAAACGCAACGCACCCAGTATATAATCAAAAAAAACACCGATTAAAAAGATGATCGCCAAAATAGCGAAAACAGTTGAAAGGTCAATGTATTTATTCGACTTTATCAGCAATGTACCCAGCCCGCCTTCGCTCATGCTCAATCCTTCCACCATGGTTATCATCATCCAGGCGATGGCAAAGTTTTGACGCATCACTTCAAAAACCTGGTCGAGCCTGCCTATGATAATTACTTCCCAGAGCGTCCTCCATTTGTTCATCCCTAATGTGGAGCATAATTCAAATTCCTGCCTGTCAATACCATCAATTACGGATAGAAACGAGGTTACAAAAAAGGGGACAATCCCAAATAGCAACAAGCTCAGTTTAAGCTGGCTCCCATCACTGGTTAGTAAAGTAAACAGAAATATCAACCCGGTTAAGGTAAGGTAACGGCACTTGATCACGAATTTTGCCAATGGCCGAAAAAAGGGTACTAAGGAAAGATAGCTGATTGCCAGGGCGATGATCAAGGCGATGAACATGCCTTTGAGCGTTAGTGTAAGGCTCATCAAAAAATTATCCCAAAAATCCCCTGACTTTATAATCTCCAAAATCCTTAAACTTATTTTGCCGGGAGAGGGGATCAAGCCCCCGCCCAACCACTGCCATAAAGCCAGTACGAAAGCGATTTGGATAAAAACAAGCAGCATCATTTTGCTTTTGCTTACTACGCCAAAGGGTTCAAAAAAAGATTTTACATTTTTCATTATCCGTATTTAAAGAAAAAAAATAAAGTGGATGGTTATACCGCACAAGTGATAAAAAATTGATTATTTGCTTTGCTCAATAAAGAAAACACCGTCTTGCCACCAATTCCAAAAGTTCGGAATATCGCAAATAATCCGCACAAAATTTTGTACTTGAATCAAACTTACAAAGCCTTCCTAATCTCATGTTCAATTGATGTATTGTTAATTTACAACACAATTAAAGATCCCCAATGGTATTCAGTACAAGAGTACCCAAATAAACCGCGGTTGATGTTTCGCTTATAAAAACCTGAGTAAAAATTACAGGTCATTTATTTTCAAATGGCGAACTGTTTTTTGAAATGTGCTGTAATTCGAAGACCCTGTTTTGCCCCCGTCCCTTCCCGAAAAATACCGATAGATCGGCACAGGTCGGGATGTTCCAAACGGGGAGGTCTTCTACCAGTTCATAAACTGGGCCTGATGAATTGCCTGGTATAACACAATTAAAGTTCCCCAATGGTATTCAGTACACGAGTGCGACGCAAGACCACCTAACGGCGTGCCGTTAAACCAATAAAAATGAACATTTGTAAATCGTTGATTTCCAACGCCAATAAATTGTGTTCATTAGTACGATGACGCCATGAAATTCTTCAGCCCGGACAAGAAAAAAATTTGGTTGTATGGTAATGAGTGGTACTTAAGCCTGGCTCATAAAACAACGCAACTTATATTTTTACCCTTGTGCAATACAGTATTCATTTTAATTCTTATTGGCCCAATACAATTTGTACACGCCTGTTTTTCGCTTTACCATCCGCTGTGCTGTTATCCGCAACGGGTTGGCTGCTACCCATGCCTTTGCTTTCAATACGAGCTGATGTAATCCCTTTACTTTCCAGGTAATTTTTTACACTGTTGGCCCTTTGTTCGGATAAACTTTGGTTCGCAGTGGCATTTCCAACATTGTCTGTATGGCCATACACACCCACATTCAAGTTTTCGGCAACTACCGAACTTTTTAATATTTCATCCAATACTTCATACGACTGCGGCTTAATTACGGCGCTGCCTGTTTCAAATTGTATTTGAAATGATTTGGAAGAAACTTTATCCGTAATGGATGGGGCATAAGTTACCGCAATTGTTTTACCCTCCATCAATTCGGGGTGATTTACAATAACCGACTGCATGTACGATTTATCAATCATTTTAGCATAGTCGGGATATTTAGCCATGTACTCAGGGTACATTTTAGAAAGTATATCCCCGAAAGTGTTGTAAACAATTTTGTACCTGTCAAGCCCATCTTTGCCAAGGCCAAACATATTTGCCGCATCAGGAAGGTTAAAGGCCATTGACCCTCCCAACTCTACATCAATACCCTGCAGGTCTTTTTCCGTGACACCATTATAATATTTCAACCAGTATGCGCCATCTTCTTCATTGTAAATTTTTGCGCTAACCTTTGCCGCAAATTCTTTCGCTTCGGTGTAGCTACGCACCTGGTCGCCACTTTGTGAAAGCGCCACGATGAGGTTTTCAATATCGGTACGATGGTCGTTGGCGAATTTGCGGATGGTAATGGTAATATTGGGCATTTGCATTGAATATTGTTTAGTAGATGCAATATTGATTAACCCGCCTTTTTTACGGGCAATGTTTACATCACCAGGCGTCCACGTTGCTACGGCATCTACACCTACGGTGGTGTCACTGCTCAGTTTTTTACCGTTTTCCACAAAGGAGCGTTTTTCCCTGTACCCGGTTATGTACTTATTGGCGGCATCCAAAAAATCGCCTGCGGAAATAAGGTTAATGGCATTCCTGTCAAAAGTGGTTTCATCAGGGTTTACCTTTAAACCATTATCGCCCGCCCATTTTAATAAAATATTCATATCGCCATCCCTTAAAAAACAGCTAACCGTTTTGCCTATCGCATTTTTTGGATCCGACTTCCAGCCAGCGGGTCCCATCAGTTTATCTTCACCATAACTTTTACCCATGGCATAAAATGCCACCGGTTGATATTCCGGCCCCAATGGTTCAAGCTCTTTGCTTAAACCGCTGAAAAAAGCAGGCATGCCATCTCCCATGTAGGAAGCGAACACGCCTTCAATATTTGGATTGTTTTTATAACTGGCGGCGAACTTTACTATATCGGCGATTGATTTATTACAATCATCCTGCCGTATAATATTGATCTGCAATTTGGCTTTATCAATTAGGGAACCCTGGGTAGTAACCGCCCCGCCATTTGCATACATTAATGGAAACTGGGAATTCCATGCCATCACTTCCCACCTGATTTTGGTGCCACCATTAGCGCTGGGTTTTTCTGACGGCAAGGGTAATTTACTGCTTGCATTGCCCTGCAGGGAGGCTTCAGGCGCATCGGGCAAAATCACTTTTCCAATTTCGGCAGAGGCTTTCGCTTCCCTGGGGCGCTTGTCCCACCATAGTGTTTTAGCGGCAAACAGGCCTGCGAGTATTACCAATATCCCTACAACTTTTCCGGAAGTCTTAATTTTAACAGCCATTTTATTTCGAGTTTATTTATTTTAAAAGATCGTTGTAATTATCGGTGTTTACCTTGCCTGGCACCACAGGCGCATCGGAAGGCTTCCATTGCTGCACATTCAATTTCAATTCCACATCCGAATCAAATGTTTCCAACATTTTCAGCCCTTCCACTTCAAAAGTGGCATTGTCCAAATCAATGCTTCGCATGAAATCGGTTGAGTAACTGATGGCCTTTTTCATGCTGGCCAATTTACCTGCAATGTCATCCTTAAGGTATTCCATGCTTTGCTCTACCATTAATTTCTTTTCAGGGTCGCCTTTAAAAATTTTCATGGCGGAACTGAGGGCCCTGTTGCCACTGCTAACAGACTTGTATAAATCCTTTTTGAGATCCAGTTCATTTTTAGCGTCTTCAATAAGGTAGCCGCTGTTTTTATGAACCTTGTTTAAATAATCCCCGATTTTGGCAAGGCTATCCCTTATGGGCGCCAGTTGCTTGATGTAATCATTGATACGTGCCACCTGCCGGGTGGCATTGCCCAATTCGGGCATCATGTTGTTGTCTTTAGCGGCTTTCGCACGGGTCAGCATCTGATTCATTTCCTTTGATTTTTCAGCCAGCTTGAGATCAATTTTTTCCTTTTGGCCCTCTACCTCCACACTCTGGGTGTACAATTTTTCCCGCTGGTTTTCCATATCGGAAATATAATCTTCCGCAATGATAAAGGGATCCAATTCTATTACGAAGCCCACTAATTTTTTCATCAGTATTTCGTACAAATAAAAAAGGCTTAACCGTAATTTCCTATGCGTAACGCAGTAAAGGAATACGCCTAAACTTACCAGGGCAATGCTGAAGTTGAGGGTGTTCCATATAACCGTTGTAAGGATAGGTATTACGAAATAACCTATTAATACAAGTAACCCCAAGCCGATAATAACACCGAATTTTCCACCGGGCCGGCTCCAGTATGATTTTAATTTGTCCTGTGCTGTCGCAGGAAATACATTTGTTTCCATGATTTGATTATAAGGTTGTTTTAATTTTTTGCATATCGCCCGATAACTTGGCCAGCATGGCATCACAGGCGATGTTGTACCCATTTTTATTGCTGTTTATTTTTGCTTCTTCGTCAATCACTTCCTTTTTGAGGGAGGTAATTTTTTGCTGGTTGTCATTTATTTCCTTTGTAAGTTTAAGGATCATTTCATGATCGGCCTTGTTTTTTTTCTCCAAGGCCTCTACCGATGATTTGCGGCTTTCAATTTCGCCCAGCACTTTCGTATTGACTGCATTTTGAAACTCCTGTTTGTCCTTATCAACAACCTGCATGTATTTTTCAGCGCTGTTAATCAACATGTCTTTACTAAGCCCTTGTATTTTCAGGGTAGAAAACACGGCTGTCATACGTACTGTTTCGTCTGGCACCGCTGCTTCAAGCGTTTCCATCATTTTCCAGAACTCGTAATAATCCGGGCCCTGCATGTTTACTTTGTCAAATAATTCTTCAAAATGCTTTTCAAATTTATCAAGGTCGTTTTGATTGATAAATCCTATTGCCGCGGTAGCGGCAGTGTTAGTAGTTTTTTTATCGGGTTTCACCTGCAGTGGCAACCCATCATCGCCCCAGGAAGAATTAGCCGGCTTGGGTTGTTCAGGATCAAATTCAACAAAGAGGCTTAAAGCCTTTTTAAACATATTAGACATACAAAGTTGATTTTACTGGTTAAATATAAATAATTATATGATTGACAGCGGAAATTTATATTGAACTGTTTAAGAAAACGAATTAAACTGCGCAAGGGATAAATACTTGCCGGAAAATTTTTGTCCAGGCAGCGAAGACAATGTACACTCCCGACAAATCTGAATTTCGAAATACAGGTTTTTTGTCCAAGCTATATTTCATTTCTCAACATCGTTGCATCGCCCTCTTGTACTGAATACCATTGTGGAACTTTAATTGCGTTGTTATTAGCAAAAATCAGCCTCTGCCTATTTGGGTACTCTTGTACTTGATGATGTATGCCGTTTAGACGTTAAGACGTTTTTTGGATTGTTGATAAATATTGTCTTGTTCAACACATCAAAACGCCTTAACGGCAATATTAACCATTGGCTCCCGATGCATCGGGATTAAATTATTTCGGGAGCGTATTTTATTTGGTTATTGTACAAAATGAATATCACTAATTTATCCCTTGCACGGTAAAAACACGATATAGCTGCGTATGCTATTGTATTTAGGGCATCCTGAAAACCCGTGTTTTTGTCTTAACCTCATCTTTAATTCCTCTCCAAAGGGGAGAATAAGGAAGATTTTAGGGATGCCCTAAATAAAAATGCTTAAAAACCAGGCGGCGGAGTGTTGTAGTTGTTGAGGATAAAATCGCCCAAGTAGGAAAATACATTTTTGGTATCAGGTTTCATTGTAGTTGTTATTGCAGGTGTAAAGATTGTACAAACTTAACAAATACAAATGTAGAATAGGGATAAATGGCAAGCGGGAAAATAAATAGCCCTTCTTATTGTAAAACATTCTTTATTATCGGTACAAGGCCTTCCGCCCATAGTTTATATGCGATGCCCGAGGGATGCAGGCCATCGGCAGCAATTAATGATGGATCATTCGCTGCCAGCCTGGTAGAAGCTGTAATGTCTAAATAGTTTACACCTGCCTGCGTTGCAATTGTTTTATTGATCAGGTTGAATGAATCAATTTCCCTTGCTATCAAGGCTTTGTTACTTCCGCTTGCGAAAGGGGTAACACTATAATCGGGGATAGATAAAACGATCACTCTTTTTTTATTGTTACCCGCATATTGCACTGCCTTATTTAACAAGGATAAAAACTGTTCGGCATATTCCTGTTGGGCCCGATGTTGATACTGGTTATTAACGCCGATCAATAAAGTAACAATATCGTATTGCGGTTTCAAGGGGGCGGCTGCGTCAAGAGCGCTCAATAAATTGGCTGTTGTCCATCCGGTTTGGGCAATTATTTCGGGGGCGCTGAAGGGGATACCCTGTGCGGTTAAATATACGCTGGCCAGTACTGGAAACCTATCCGCTATCGCTACCGACTGCCCGATGGTATAGGAGTCGCCCAAGGCAAGGTAACTTTTGGCTACAGATGTATCTGCCGCAATGGGTATTGGAGGATTCGGCATAAAATAGATTTCCCCCTCTTCTTTTTTACAGGATGATGCCAGGTATAAAATTATTAATGGTATGAAAAGCGATCTCATTTTAAAATGCTTTGAAAGGATTAAATTATCAACTTTTTTTTGATAGCTAAAAATATTCAAAATCCCGTATTTAATGCCGTGTTCGCAGGCTAAATAAAACGTGGGTAAAGATCCCCAATGGTATGCGGTACACGAGTGCGACGCAAGGAAGATGCCATGAAATACTTCAGCCGGGACAACAAAAAAAAATATGATTTTATGGAAGCGGCACAAAAGAAAATCTCATGAAAAACTAATTACCCTATTGCCGCTTGTGGATTAAACATACGTTGTTATTACCCTTTTAGTTCAATATTTACATAAAAAAAAGCCTCTGTTGGAGGCTTTAAAAGGTTTATTATTTATTTGTATAAGATCTTGTAATATTCATCCGCCATTCGGTTACTGTCAAACTGAACCTGCACATCGTTCATGCCATTTTTCATGATATCCCTCCAGGTTTCCTTATCATCGTAATACAAAGGAAGAATTTGTTTTTCCA